>CAJCJH010000110.1 GCA_903970615.1 Rhodospirillales bacterium | reverse complement strand
CGTCTGCGCGATCATGATCTCGAAAAAAAGACCTTCCTTGCTGCCGAAATACGAGTAAAGGCTGGCCTTCGATCCGCCGACACGGGCCATGATTTCCTCGATGCTGGTGCCTTCGTAGCCGCGCTCCAGAAACACTTCCTGCGCCACCTTCAGTAGCGCAAGGCGGCGCTGTTCGCCGCGCTCGGTCCTGCGCAGCGGTGGCTTGCTCTTGAAGGGAAGTTTGAACATATTTCTGGATGAAATGTAATGTTCATTACGCTAACAGCCGGCGCTTGACGCCGCAACTGCTGGGCTGGCGATGAGCCATCGGCTACCATTCAAGCCTATGAATGATCCGCAAAGTCCTACACCGAAAACCGTTGCGCAATCGAGTGTGCGCGAACAGGTTTACATGGTTTTTCCGAACGACCTCAATGCCAATGACACCGTGTTCGGCGGTCTCATCATGGCGCACATGGATCGGCTTGCGGCTGTCGTTGCCGACCGGCATGCGGGCGGCGTGACGGTAACGGTCAGCGTCGACGCGGTGCATTTCATGGCGCCGGCGCGGCGCGGCGATGTGCTGGTGATGCATGCCTCGGTGAATCGCGCATGGAAAAGTTCGATGGAAATCGGCGTCAAGATCGAAGCCGAATCCAGCGCGGGTGCGGCGGGCAAGCGGCGTCATATTTTGTCGGCCTACACCAGTTTCGTCGCAGTGGATGCGAACGGCCGGCCGGTGCCGGTACCAGCGTTGCAACCGGAGTCGCCCGAGGAAAAGCGCCGCTTCGAGGAAGCCCAGCTGCGGCGTGAAAGCCGCCTGCGGCATGCCGAAGATTTGAGGCGTCTGCGTGGCGCACTGCCCGGCTGAAATCGCGCAATCGCCGGAGTTTCGGCAGAGCGTTTGTTGATGGATCAATAACGCGGCGGCGTGAGCAACTTGCGCTTAAGCCGATGATGCAAACGAGTTCATTCCGCGCGCTAGCTCGCCAGCGGCAGGCACATCTTCACGCGCAAGCCGCCGCCCTCTGCGTTCTGCGCCTGCACTTCGCCGCCATGCGCCTGCACGATGCGCGCAACGATGGCCAAGCCGAGGCCATGACCCTGCGCGCGTTCGGCGTTGGTACCACGGAAGAACGGCCGGAACAGCGATTCGACTTCGTCCGCTGGTACGCCGGGGCCGTGGTCGCGCACCTGCAGGACAGCGCGGTCCTTGGTCTTTGAGAGGCTCACGTCGATGGCACCGCCCGGCGTGCTGAACTTGATCGCATTGGACAGCAGATTGTCGAGCGCGCGTTCGAGCAGCACAGGGTTGCCGAGCACCACCGGCGTGGCATCGGTCGACGTCGACAGGTGCAGATCGCGCGCCTGTGCTTCGAGCCCGGCGGCATCGACACGGCCACGCAGGATGCCGGCCAGCATCACGCGCTCGCGCTCCATACCGGGCAGGTCGGCTTCCATCCGTGACAGCGCCAGGATTTCGCCGATCATGCGATCGAGCCGTTCGATTTCGGCTTCGCCGCGGCGGAAATGCACCGCGCATTCTTCGCGCGTGCCGCTTTGCGCGAGATCCAGAATCAGCTGCAGCCGAGCCAACGGTGAGCGCAGCTCGTGCGATAAATCCTGCAGAACGCCACGCTCGTGCGCGACCAGCGATTCGATGCGTCCTGCCATACTGTCGAAATCGCGCGCGAGCTGGCCGAGTTCATCGCGCGGCTGCGTCCAGCGCGGGCCAAGGCGCGCAGAAAGTTCGCCGGCCGCCATGCGCTTGGTCGTCTCGCGCAAGGCTTCAACCGGTTTGGCGACGCTGCGCGCGATCCACCAGCCGACGCCGCCAATAGCGAACAAAGACAGCACCAGTTGCACGATCACGAAAATCTGCCTGCGCAGATGCGGCGGCCGCGGTTCGCGCACGGCAACCAGTTGCCGGCGCACGCCATCCGCACCGGTGACCGCCATGCCGACGATACGGATTTCCGGTTGCGGCCGCAGCAGAATTTCATCTTCCGCCAGCAGCCGCGGCAGCATGTCGAGCACCGGCGGCGGCAGGCGCAGTGGAATCAGCGGCCGCTGATTTTCGAACAACATGGCCTGAATGCCTTCCTGACGCCGCTCCGACACCCAGGCTTCAAGGCCGGCCGCGCCCTGGGTTTCGTAAGCCTCGTTTGCTGCTTTTGCCAGCTCCGCCCAATCCGGCTCGCTCAAGGCGCCGCGATGCACGAACGAATCGGTGAGCACAATGCCGAGCAGCAGCGTCGCCAGGTTGGCGGTGATGAACCAGATCAACACCCGCCGATACAGCGGGCTGGTCAAGGGACTCATGGTCGGCTCAGGCCAGCGTCAAGACGTAACCGGCGCCGCGGACGGATTCGATGCGCGGCGCTTTGGCGGTGGCCTCGGTAAGTTTGTGGCGCAAGCGGCTGACGTGAACATCAATGCTGCGATCGAAGCGTTCGAGTTCGCGGCCGAGTGCGGCGCGCGTCAAGGTGGATTTGTCGATCACATCGCCAGCGCGCTGCGCGAGCGTGAACAGTAGCGCGAATTCGGCGCCGGTCAGCGGCAGTTCGATATCTTCCGCATAAGCGCGCCGCTCGCCGCTGTGCAAGCGCAATACGCCGACGCTGAGCGTTTCCGCCGCGGGCGCAGTGCCGCGCCGCAGCTGCGCACGCACCCGCGCCAGCAGTTCGCGCGGCAGGCAGGGTTTGGCGAGGTAATCGTCGGCGCCGAGTTCAAGGCCGATGACGCGATCCACCGGCTCGCCGCGTGCCGACAGCATGATCACCGGCAGGCGATGCTGCAGCCGTAGATCGCGCAAGGTTTCGAGGCCGTCGCGGCCGGGCATCATCACATCGAGAATCAGCAGGTCGGGTCGCTGATCGGCGTCGCGCAAGCGTTGCAATGCCGTGGCGCCATCGATGGCGACGTCCACCGTAAAACCTTCGCGGCGCAGGTATTCGGCGAGCAGCTGGCCCAACTCGCGGTCGTCGTCGGCAATTAAAATTCGGGACATGATTCACTACTCTCCGTTGAGATAGACCGCACAGCAACCGCGCAGGCGAACCCTTTACCCATCTTTACTGGCCGGCAACGATCCTACACACGCGGCGGGCGTCCAATGGCTTGTGCAAAAACGTTCGACTTCAGCAGTTCGATTTCAGCTTGATTTCGGCAGCCGCCATTCTTCGATTCAGCTTGGATTTCCAGGAGCAACATCATGCGTAATCACATCATCGTCACCGTAGCGCTGGTCGCCGCGCTGGGCCTTTCCGTCGGCGTTTCCGCGCAGCCGCCGGAAGACGGCCACGGCTGGCACCATCATCACGGCGGGCCTTTCGCACATGAGTTGAAGGAACTCGGATTGACCGATGCGCAAAAGGGCAGCATCAAACAGATCGTGCAAGCCGCGCATCAGCAACTGAAGCCGCAAATGCAGGCGCTGCGCCAGCAGCACGAGGCACTCGAAACCGCCACGCCTGGCACCGCGGCGTACCAAGCCGCAACTACCAGTCTGGCGCAAGCCGCTGCCACCGCTGCCAGTGCGCGTGTGCAGGAAGAAGCCAGCGTCCGAGCGCAGATTTATGCGGTGCTGACCGATGCGCAGAAAACCCAGCTGGCGGGCTTGATCCAGCAGCACGAAGCAAAGATGGCGCAGTGGCAGGCGGCACATCCGGCGCCGACCGAGTAAGTCTGGCACCGAGCTTCACAAAAAACGCCGGCCCTCGAAGCCGGCGTTTTTTGTTATTGAAGTTCGATCGAGTCGCTTGATCGAATGCCAGATTTGAGTCTGAAAAAACCGCGCGTTCGATGTTCGCTTGGAGCACGCCTAGAGCTTGGCGAACCGATCCGCAGCTTCGATCAAGGCCGTCAGGATGCCGGATTCGCTGGCGGCGTGGCCGGCGTCGGCGACGATGCGCAGTTCGGCTTCGGGCCAGGCGCGATGCAGATCCCAAGCGCTCTTGATCGGGCACACGACGTCGTAGCGGCCTTGCACGATCACGCCCGGAATATGGCGAATCTTGCCGATGTCTTCGAGCAGTTGATTGGGCGAGCGGAAGAAACCGCGGTTGACGAAGTAATGGCATTCAATGCGCGCGAAAGCCTCGGCGAAATTACCACTGCCGTAGCGCGCCACCATGTCTTCGCTGGGAATCAGCTTGCTGGTAGCGCCTTCCCAGGTGCTCCAGGCGCGTGCCGCTTCGCGCCGCACTTCGGCATTTTCGCTGGTCAGGCGCCGATGGTAGGCCGCCACCATATCGCCGCGTTCGGCCTGTGGAATCGGCGCGAGATAATGTTCCCAGGCATCCGGATAAAGCCAGTTGCAGCCATCCTGATAGAACCAGCGGATTTCTTCCGGCCGCAGCAAAAAGATGCCGCGCAGGATCAAGCCGCTCACGTGTGTGGGATGCGTTTCGGCATACGCCAGCGCCAGCGTCGAACCCCAAGAGCCGCCGAACACGGTCCATTTATCGATGCCGAGTTTGCTGCGGATCGCTTCCATATCCGCGACCAGTTCCCAGGTGCCATTCTCGCGCAGCTCCGCGTAGGGCGTGCTGCGGCCGCAGCCGCGCTGATCGAACAGCACGATGCGATATTTTTTCGGATCGAAAAATTGCCGGTGCCACGGCTCGCAACCACCGCCCGGGCCGCCATGCACGAACACCACCGGCCGGCCGTTCGGATTGCCGCTTTCCTCCACATAAATTTCGTGCAGTTCCGAAACTTTCAGGCGATGCGTGCGATAAGGTTCGATCGGTGGATAGGGCTGGGCCATGTCGGAATACAAGTCTGGATTTGGGTGAGCACTCGATGCGAGCACGTCTCATGAGACAGCTTAGCGGATCGCCGCAAAATCGCGTCAACCTCAAGCCGGCGACCGGCTACGCGCTCAGCTAAGATTGAGGCGCACCAAGCATACGGTTTAAGATTTTAGCGGCGATGCCGAACAAGGATTCGTTCGGGCTTTTGTGCAATTCAGTGTCATGGGGGCGGTATCAAGATCTTGGTCAAATCTGTCAATAAATACTGGGTGATTTTGATGCTGGGCGGTCTGCCCGGCATCTCGGTCGCCGACGGTCCGGCGGCTCGCGCGACTCCGCAAACTTCTGTGCATCCGGCCTTGCAAATGACCCAGGGTCTGGCCACCAGCGCGGGTGCTGCGAACGCACCCGGCATTGCAGCCACCGCGGCCAGCGGCGGCGGCAATATCAATGCAGATTCCGCCAGGCAGCACGCGCCTGCGCCGGTTGTCGTCCTGCAAGCGGTTCCGGCCGCGGCCGAAAAACTGCCGCCAAGTCCGAGCAGTCTGGCGGCGACCAAGCCGGCCACCACAGCCACATTGAATTCACCACCGGCAGCGCCTGCCAGCGCCGCGGCCGGGGGTGTTGATGCTGCGCATCTGTTGCAGGCTTCGCTGCCCGCGATGCTGCAACCGTCGCTGCCGGATGAAACCCTGTTTCCGCACTATGCTTCGCTGAAAACCGCAGTCGCATTCTGGACGCAAGTGTTCGCGGTCTGGTCCGAAAACCAGAGCGTGCTGCATTCGATGGATGATCTGGGAAAGATTTACACGGTGCTCGATTTCCGCGACCAAGCGGCGGTGCTCGATCCGGTGAGTTTGTCGATCGAGCGGCATCACGCCGAAGCCGAAGCCTGGGACGACACGCGCGATTTGCTGAAGCAGGTCGATGCGCTGCAGGCCACGCCGCAGAACATGACTCCCGAGCAGCATCGTATCTTCGCCATGTTCAGCGACAGCAGCGATCCGCAGCGTTTCAAGAACGCCATCGACGGCCTGCGCTTTCAGCGCGGCCTGCGCGAACGCACCCAGCATGCGCTCGCGGTATCCGGCCGCTACATGCCACAGATGGAGCAGATTTTCGCCTCGTACGATCTGCCGAAATTGTTGACGCGGCTGCCGTTGATGGAATCCTCGTTCGATCTGGATGCGTATTCCAAAGCGGGTGCTGCGGGCGTCTGGCAATTCATTCCGTCATCGGCGCGCATCTACATGCGGCTCAACAACGTGGTGGACGATCGGCGCGATCCGTGGTTTTCAACCGACGCTGCCGCGCGGCATCTGAAGGACGACTACGACGCACTGCGCGACTGGCCGCTTGCGTTGACGGCGTACAACTTCGGTCGTGGCGGGCTCTCCCGCGCATTGGCCGAAGTCAACGGCACGTCGCTGCTCGATGTGATCGCGCGCTACGAAAATCGCCGCTTCGGTTTTGCCTCGCGCAACTACTACGCCGAGTTTCTGGCCGCCACCGATGTGGAGCGCAACTGGCGTCAGCATTTCGGCGACATGACGCGCGATGCGCCGGTGCCATTTGAACTGGTAGAGACGCGCGACTACGTGCGCTACGAAACGCTACGGCGTTTATGTGGACTCGATGAGCAGACTTTCCACACGCTCAATCCCGCATTCCGCGATAGCGTAATCGAGGGCAAGCTATATGTGCCGCCGGCGCATCCGATTCGCGTGCCGCTCGGCACTGCCGAGCGTTTCCGCGTGGCGTATGCCGCGCTCGGCGCCGATGAACGCTTTGATCGGCAGCGTCAATTGTTCGTCACGTATCACGTCCAGCGCGGCGACAACGCGGAAAAGATCGCGCAGCGTTATGGCGTCAGCGTGGCTTCGTTGCTCGGCACCAATGGCCTGCGCAAAGCCGGCAAGGTGCATGCCGGGCAAACCCTGCGAATTCCCGGCGACGGCAGCGATGCAGAACCGGAGAAGATCGCCTCAGCGAATGCCGCGCACATCGTCAAGGTTTCCGAAACCGTGACCAGCCGCGCGAAAGCCGCACACGGAAACACGCGCACCTGCCGCGTTGAAGTCGGGCAAACGCTCAGCAGTATCGCCAGGCGCTATCAAACCACCGTGCAGTTGATCCGCAAATTCAACGGTCTGCGCGGTGACGATGTGCGCGCCGGCACGCTGCTGAAAATTCCGGCCTGATTTCGCTCCATCTGCCGGTGCGGATGCGCTTGAAATTGCAGAACGGATTCAGGCCGGCAGCCAGCCGAGTCCCAGCAACCCCGCCAGAATCAGATAGACCGCGACGATGTAATTCAGTAGCCGCGGCTGAATCAGGATCAGCACGCCGGCGATAATCGAAACCACAGGAACGATGTGATGAACGTGCAGAGTCATTGGAACCTCGATCAGTAAACGGGAGTGATAACGACACCGTGCCGCATCTGCCGATGAGCGTCAATCCGGCATGCACGGCCTGCAAAATAATCCTCGGTAAACCGGCGCAACATTGCAGTGGCTTGGCGCTGTCTGCGCTGTCGAACTCCAACACCCGCCAACCGCCCGGTGCATATTCCTTCACCGGCTACCTCGCCGCCGATAAAATCTCCTGCGCGAGACGATCGTAGTTGCCGTCGAAGTGATGGCCGCCCGGCAGCTTCACCACCTTCACTTTCTGCGGATCGAGCTTCGGGCACAGCGAATCGTCTTCGCCTTCGCCGTAAATGCACAGCAGCGGCGTGCTGGTGATGCGGCTGACTTCCGGCATCGTCGGCAAACCAGTGCCGGCATCGCGCACCCAGCTGCTCATGTGGAACTCGAACAAGGCATGTTCGGATAAACCCATGACCACACCGACCGCAACCTTCGCGCGCGTCGCCGCCGGCAAGCGGTTCAGCGCGAACGGCAGCACATCCGCGCCTTGCGAATAGCCGACCAGCAGCACGCGCTTTTTATCGAACTTGGTAAGGTAGTAGCGGATGATCTTGTCGACATCCTTGGCCACGCCTTCCGGCGTCCGCGGCGACCAGTAATAGCGCAGCGAATCGAGGCCGACGATCGGAATGCCCTGCGCCGCCAGCGCGTTGGCGACGGCCTGATCCAACCCGGCCCAGCCGCCATCGCCGGACATCAGCAGCGCGAAGGCATCGCTGGCTGGCGCGCCTTTCGGTACCGGCACTTCGAGCACCGGCAGTCCATCGAGATCGGCCGGTGCAACGGCTACGGCCTGCGGCTTTTCGGCGGTGATGAGCTTGTCGTAAGCAGCTTGCAGCGGCGCCGTCCAAGCAGCCGGCAGCGACATGCTGTGGCCCACATGCGGCGCGATTACCAGCTCGGCACCCTGCACTTGGCCGCTGAATTTCTGATTGTCGACCAGCGGATTGAGCCGATCGATATCGCCTTGCAGCAGCACCCACGGTCCGCCGAGCCGCGCGGCCGGCTGGAAGATCACGCCGAGGCCATCGGCGGTCGGTTTCGTATCAATCCCGGAGCCGGTACACAGGGGTTTTTTCAGATTCAGCGCCGGTGAAAACGCGAGACTCAAGGCGCCAGCGAAGGTGTCATCGGGTGCTTGCACCAGCATCGCGTAAGCCAGCGTGGCGCCTTCGGCGTAGCCGGCAACGAAGGGCGGCTGATAGCCGGGCAGACGATAGTAAGCCTGTACGAAATGGCTCAGGTTTTCGAGATCGCCATCGAGGAATTCACAATCGCCGCCATCGGCTTCCATCATCGCCAGCAGCTGTTGTGTATCGATGCCGATCACCAGCGCGCCCTTCGCCGCCAGCACTTGCGCGAAATCCTGCATGCGCAACGTCCAGCCTTCGCTGCCCGACATGAACAGCACCGTGTGGGTTGGCGCACCGGCCGGTTTGTACGCGGTGAGTCCGACAAAACGGCCGTGATCGAAGCGCTCGGCGTTGGCCGGCAGCGAGCTATTCTTCGCCGCCTTGCCGGACTTTGGATGCGAGTGTTTGCTGGCATGCACACTGGAATCGGTATGTGCGGCTGCAACCACCGCGGCCGGTTCTGCGCTGACGTCATCGATGGCGGCGCCGAAAATCAGCGACATCGCCAGCAGCCATCGTTGCGTCGTCTCGGTTTGCTTGGTCGCCATTTGCCTTTGCTCGGAAAGCCTTATTTCCAGACCACTTCGCGCACACCGCCCGCGATCAGTGCCGCGGTATCGATCAGCACGCGCGGCAGCACCAGCCCGCCGGGCGAAGCTAGATAGCGCGGCCGCCATTGCGGGGTGAATTTTTCCTTGTAGCGACGTAGACCTTCAAAGTTGTAGAACGTCTCGCCGTAGCGATGCACCAGCACGCCCAGCTTGTGCCAGAACGGCGCTAGCGGATGTTTTTCCAGGCCTGCCAGCGGCGCCATGCCCATGTTGAACCACTGGAAGCCCTGCGCTTTACCCCATAGAATCAGTTCGACGAAAAGATAATCCATCACTCCGCGCGGCGCATCGGCGCCGAAGCGCATCAGGTCGATCGAGAATTCTTCCTTGGCCGTGGACAGCCAAAGATTGGCGAAGGCGACGATCTTGTCTTCGCGCATCACCGCCGCGCAGGTGGCGCGACGAATGTAATCCGGCTCGAAACGGCCGACTGAAAAACCTTTTTCCGCCGCCGCCTTGCTGATCAGCCACTGATCGGAAATTTCCTGCAGACGCGGCATGTTCTGCTCGATTTCTTCGGTGGTCAGCATGCGAAAGCTCGCGCCTTCCTTTGGCCCGCGCCGATATTCGTTGCGCAGGCTCTGACGTTTCGAGCCTTCCAGCGAGAACTCCGGCAAACGCACGCGCGCTTCTTCGCCGAGCTTGCTCAAACTCAAACCGAGGTCGAGATACAGCGACAGATATTTTTCGGTGACCTGATAAAACACCGGCCAGCCGGCTTCACGATCGCACAGCTCGCGGAATTTCCAGCTGAGTTCCTCGAAGCGCGCCGGATTGCCGGAAGGATCGCCGAGCGCGACGATCGAACGGCCAGAGCGCTGGTACATGATGAACGCATCGCGCGCATCGGCGAACAACAATTGCTTGTCGCGCAGCAGTGCCAGATAGGCCAGCGTGTCGTGACTGTCGATGGCGATTTTGGCGGCTTCTTCGATCTCCTTCGCATCCGGCGGCTGCGGTGCCGAACGCAACGGGCTCATCAACTGCATGAAGGCATAACCGGCCGCAAGCAGCATCGACAACAGGGCCGCGCGCATCGCCCGCGGCGCATCGTCGTCGAACGCGAATTGCCACCAGAGTTCGTGCGCATATTGAACATCGCGGTAGCTTGCGATCGACACCAGCACCGCCGCGCCGACCGTCAACACGATCGCCACCGCCCAGGCGCGTGAACTGCGCAGGTCGAGCAGCGAGGCACGCCGGTAAAAGCGCTCGCGCGTCAACCACAGCACCAGCATCACGGCCGACAGCAGCAACGCTTCTTCCCAGTCGAGACCTTTCAGCAGCGAGGCGATGATGCCGCCGGCGATCAGCAGCATCGTCGTCCACCAGGCACCGTCGAGCCGCCGGTAAAGTCCGCGTGCGAGGATCAGCAGGCCAACGCCGAACGCGCTGCCGGCGAGATGCGAAAGTTCCAGCACCGGCGTCGGCACGAAATCGCGCAGCCAATCCATGCGGCTGTCGATTTCCGGCGTGGCGCCCGAAAACAGCAGCACCGCGCCGGCCATGAACACCGCGCCGGCCAAAACCTGCGGGCCGAAATTTTCCAGCCAGCCGCGCACGACGTAGCTGATGTCGACGAAATGACGGCGCCGGTCGATGAGTTCGCGCGAGGTTAAAAGCCCGAGGCCGACGATGAACGGAATCAGGTAATAGATCACGCGATACAGCAATACCGCGGCGACCAGACCTTCCAGCGCAGAGCCGGGAAACAGCGGAATCAGGATCGATTCGAATACGCCGATTCCGCCCGGCACGTTGCTCGCCACGCCAGCGAAAATCGCCAGCACATAGAGACTGACGAAGCCGAAATAATGCAGCTCGATACTGGCGGGCAGCAGCGCATACAGCGCGGCGGCACCGAAGCAGAGGTCGATGCTGGCCACCGCGATCTGGCCGAGCGTCACCGGCAACGGCGGCAGGCGCAGGCAACGTCCGAGAATTCGCATCGGCGCGTTCACGCGCCAGGTCAACATCACATAGCCGCCGATCGCCATCAGCAAGGCCAGGCCGATGGCGTGCGCCTGCCACACCTGTAGATGCAGCACCAGCGCCGCCTGCTGCGATTCCAGCAGCAGGGAAATTGCCAGCAAGGTGCCGGCGCCGAGCGCGAAGGTGATCGAAATCATGGCGACCACACCGGCGATCTCCAGCGTCGAAAGCCCGGCCGGGACATAAGCGCGATAACGGATGGAGCCGCCGGAAAGCGAGGAGACGCCGACGAAATGGCTGATCGAAAATGCGATGAACGACGTCACCGCGACACGCGGCCACGGCAGGCCGTGATGCACGCCGCGCAGTGCGAGGTAATCGTAGAGCGTCAGCATGCCGTAGCTGCAACAGGTGAAAAACGCGGCGGTGACGAGGTTGCGCGGACGCACGGCGCGCATACCGTCGAGCACTTGATCGAGACTCAAACGGGCGAGGAAATGGCGCAGCACCGTCACCGCGATCACGAAGATCGTGAGCGTGACTGCGGCGAGAATCAGGGATTTGTAATTGCGGGCGACAGACATGGGACCAATTCGCTGAATCGCCATTCTAACGGGCTTGGCGCCGGCTGAAATTGTGATCTTAGTCAGAAATTTTGCGGCCGCAGCCTTGCGAGGCGGCTGCCGCCGGGTGTGTGACCCGGTAAACTCGGACGTATTTAATATTTCGAATTTGACGACGAACTTTCCGCATGTCGAAAAAGCTGATCGCCGCGCGCATGCGCGATCTCGCCAATGCCGACGACTATCGCAGTTGGCGGGAGATCGCGCTTGAGCTGGATCAGCTCGAAGGCGGCGATGCCTGGAAGCAGGACGAAACCAGCGACGACTACGATTATCTGCTGATCAAGGAACGCATCGAGCAGATGCGGCGGCTGCGCAAGCGCGGCGATGTGCGGCAGCTGGTGCATGATCTCGCCGAAGGCCTGCATGGCAATCTCGGCAATATCGCCAATCCGATGTTGTACGTGTACGCGCGCGTCGGCACCAAGCGCCTGATCGAGGAATATGTCGAAGAAGCGGCGCGCTGTCTGGACTACATTTGCGTCGGCGATTTTCCGGATTTTTCAGCGGAAGAAAAAGTGCTGTTTTTCAAGCGCACCGGCACCAGCTTCGGCCGCTCGGCGCTGCTGCTTTCGGGTGGCGCAACGCTCGGCATGTTCCATCTCGGCGTGATTAAAGCCTTGTTCGAACACAACTGCCTGCCGCGAGTGCTGTCGGGTTCGTCGGCCGGCTCCATCATCGCGGCGATGGTGGGCACCCGTACCGATGCCGAACTGCCGGCGATGTTCGAACCGAACGGACTCGATCTGCAGGCCTTCCATGCGGTGAGCCTGCGGCAGGTCTTCAAAGGCAAGGCTCTGATGGATCCGACGCAATTGGAAGACTGCCTCACGCGCAACATCCGCGCGGGCAGTTTCGTCGGCGCGTTCGAGCGCACGCGGCGCATTCTTGGCATCACCGTATCGCCGTCGGAAACGCATCAGCAGCCGCGCTTGCTGAATTACCTGACCGCACCGAATGTCGTCGTGCGCCGTGCGGTGCTCGCATCCTGCGCGGTGCCGGGCGTGTTTCCGCCGGTGATGCTGGAAGCGCTCGATTACACCGGCGAAGTGGTGCCGCACATGCGCAGCAAACGCTGGGTCGATGGCAGCATCGCCAACGATCTGCCGATGCTGCGTCTGGCGCGGCTGCACAACGTCAATCATTACATCGTCAGCCAGACCAATCCGCATGTGGTGCCGTTCATGCGCGAGCTTGCGCCGCATAAGCGTGGCCCGCTCGGCTTCATCCGGGAAATCGCCACCGTCACCGGCCGCGATGCGCTGAAGGTGGCGCGGCAGTACAGCCAGAGCATCGCCGGCGGCCGCATCGTCGATGCGCTCAACGACATTTTGCAGCAGCGCTACAGCGGCGATGTCAGCATCTTTCCGCGGCAGACCCCGGCGCAGCTGATGCGCATGTTCGCCAATCTGACGGCGGAGGATCTGCAGCGCTACATCCGCGACGGCGAACGCGCCACCTGGCCCAAGCTGGAACGCATCCGCATGCAGACGCGCATCTCGCGCGCTTTCGAAGACTGCCTGTCCTGGCTCAAGGACAGCGGCCTGCGCCGCGATGCCAAGCCGCAGAACTCCAGGGCGCGCCTGCGCGCCGTGCCCTGAGCGGGGCCATACGCCCGGTTTCTCGTACCCCGGAGTATGCGCCCGCACCGTCGTCCGGCCCGCCGCCGTTGCGGCAGTTGCGCAATGCGGTGCTGATTCCCGCTTCGACCGCCGGGCGCAGCCGACCGAAATTCTGCCTGGGACCACCGTGCATCGGAAAACACCGCTGAGCCTGCCGCATGCACCGGCAACGGCCGCCAATTCCGCCGATCCATGATTTAAGCTGCGTCCTCATGTGGAATATGTGGAGATGGTGCGGCCATGATGCCGAATGTCGAAGTGCTCAAAGAGTTGATGCCGGTCACCGCTCGCGGTGAAGCGACGCGGCGCAAATTGCTCGGCGCAGCCGAAGGAGAATTCGGCGACAAGGGATTTCACGCCGCTTCGGTGAGTTCCATCACCACCCGTGCCGGTGTCGGCCAGGGTACGTTCTACTTGTATTTTCACAGCAAGGAAGAGATCTTCGTCACGCTGGTGCGCGACATCGGCCGCAAGCTGCGCCGGCAGATGACGGCGTCGGCCGGAAACGCCG
>CAJCJH010000109.1 GCA_903970615.1 Rhodospirillales bacterium | reverse complement strand
CCAAGACCTGCCCGGAATCCACAACCTTCCTCGCGCGTTCGTCTTTCGCAGCACTAGTTTAGTTGACCAAGACCTGCCCGGAATCCACAACTGTAAATTGGTGGGCATCAGCGCTGGCTTCAGTTTAGTTGACCAAGACCTGCCCGGAATCCACAACTGTCAGCACTACCTTTCGTCCGATTTTTTTAGTTTAGTTGACCAAGACCTGCCCGGAATCCACAACGGTTAGCACCATGAACCGAGAGCTTTGGGGAGTTTAGTTGACCAAGACCTGCCCGGAATCCACAACCATCTATACGATGAGATATAAAGGCCCGAAAGTTTAGTTGACCAAGACCTGCCCGGAATCCACAACCGCAGGCATGGCGACAAGTCCGGGCGCTTCAGTTTAGTTGACCAAGACCTGCCCGGAATCCACCACTATCAAGGTGGAGAAGCTTTCTCGCGTGACTAGCCCACCAGCAGCGCGAAGGCATCGGTGAGCCGAACGACACGAACCCCCGCGACCGTCTGATCGTACAGATGCCCGAAATGCGCACGATCACCAGTAATAAGCGCATCTGCCTTGCCAGCGATGGCAGCGGCCAGTACCGGCGCATCCTTGGCCGGCAGCCCCAACCGTACCGCTTCCGCCGTCAGATCAGGCGAGGGCTCAGGCGTCAGAGTGAGATGGCCTACGAACGACTCAAGGGCCGCAGATTGCTTCGGACGTTTGGCCGCAATGTTGCGCCGCGCTTCATCGAGTGCATAGGCCGAGGTCAGTAGCCGGCAAACTCCGACTGCCTGCAATCCGAATAACCGGCTCGCACTACTGTCATCAACATAGGCGGCGCTGAACAAAATATTCGCGTCGAGAAAAACCCGCATTAGCCGCGTTTCTTTTTCGCAATCGCCCGATCGACCTTTGCCAGCAGAGCGGCAGGAACCGCGTTTTCGCGCTCAAATTCGACAACGCGGGCATCCGAATACATCTCGAACGGATAGACCGCGGCCGGACGCAGCATGATGCCTCCGTCGCCGGTCGCCTCCACAAGCATGGGGGAGTCTTCACGAACCCCGAGCGCACGCAGGATGCCGATCGGGATTGTGACCTGCCCCTTCTTACCGAGTTTGACGAGTTCCATAAAGTCCTCCAAATCTGGACGTTATTATGCCGGAATTACGGGATTCCGTAATTTCAAAATATGGGATTCCCATCAATCAATGGCTGTGCCCAGGATCGGACTGAAGCCAATAACCAGCTCGATAGCAGCGACAGACACAAATTGGGCACAGTGAGCTTTGGCAAGCGCCGCAAGTGGCTGTTTCACTTACGTTTCAAACGATCCGAATCCACCCCTCATAATGCTGAGGTCGGCGGTTCGATCCCGCCTCTAGCCACCATTCATAAATTAAAATAACTACCGCGGAAACGGCTCGCCGCACCGAGACCCTTCACACAAAAGCATTGCGGGACTACTGCGAGACTTTTGCGCAACAGTTTGAATTTTCTCCTCGACCTTACCTGCGAACAATCGACATTTTCGCGTTCGACGCCTTGGGTATGGCATGTGGATTGCTTCACTATGTATACGTTCTTGTATACAAGTAATCATGGACTTTCGCTCTATTCCCGCTGACCCTTACCCTTGGCCTTACGACGGCAGCTTTACTGCGGCGGACACTGCGTTGATCGTCATCGACATGCAGACCGATTTTTGCGGAGTTGGCGGCTATGTCGACAAGATGGGATACGACCTGTCGCTGACACGCGCACCGATCGAGCCGATCCACCGATTGCTGGGACGCTTACGGCCGCTCGGATTTACGATCATCCACACGCGCGAAGGCCATCGGCCGGACCTGTCCGATCTGCCGGCCAATAAACGCTGGCGTTCACGGCGGATCGGTGCGGGCATCGGCGACGACGGCCCTTGCGGAAAAATCCTGGTGCGCGGTGAACCGGGATGGAACATCATCGCGGAATTGGCACCGGAAGCCGGTGAAATCATCATCGATAAACCGGGCAAAGGTTCGTTTTGCGCGACCGATCTCGAACTTATCCTGCGCACGCGCGGCATCCGGAATTTGCTGCTCAGCGGCATTACAACGGATGTCTGCGTGCATACGACGATGCGCGAGGCCAACGATCGAGGCTTCGAGTGTCTGCTGCTGGAAGATTGCTGCGCGGCGACTGATCTTGGTAATCATCTCGCTGCATTGAAGATGGTGAAAATGCAGGGCGGCGTATTCGGTGCGGTGGCCAGTTCGAAGCAACTGATCGAAGCTCTCGGCTAGCCTTGCCTGATCCGGCGAGGCTTTCAAGCGGGCATTGATGATGCGGAAACTTTTTCGACGGCTGATTAAACTGTCGGCCATCGTTCAATTTTCCCGCCACTATTTTCATGGATTCAGAGCCTGTCAATCGCCCCGAGGTGATGGCCGAAGTTCAGCTTGCCTTCGATCGGTACGAAGCGGCGCTGCTTGAAAACGATGCGGCCACGCTCGATAGTTTTTTCTGGCAAGACAGCAGAACGCTGCGCTATGGAATTGCCGAGCATGGCCTCGGCATCGATGCCATTCGCCGCTCGCGTGCGCGCATTGCGCCGGTTCATCCGGCACGCCAGCTGCAAGGCACTCTGATTACGACATTCGGCAACGATTCCGCCAGCGTCTGCACCGAATTCACTGCGCCGGATACCCCGCTGCTCGGGCGTCAAACCCAGACCTGGATTCGCTTTGGAATGGATTGGAAAATCGTCGCCGCGCATGTGAGCCTGGTCGATCCGACCTCACTCAGTCTTTACCTGTAAACTTTTCGAATACAGAGTTGCATGCAAGATTCGATGCGGATAACCCTTTTTCAATGAAGCAGCAGCCCGCCAATCCCCTTGCCGAGCAGGTTTACCTGCGCATCAAGGAAGAAATCTTCGATTTCCATCTGCTGCCCGGTGATCGCTTCACCGAGACTGCGCTGGCCTTGCGCTTCGGCGTATCGCGCACGCCGCTGCGCGATGCGCTGTATCGGCTCAAGCGCGAAGGCTATGTTGATGTGAATTTCCGCAGCGGCTGGAGCGTATGCCCGTTCGATTTCGTCCGCTTCGACGAGCTTTACGATTTGCGCATCCTGCTGGAGACCAATTCAATCGAGCGGCTCTGTCATACGGACTCGGACGCATCGCTCGGCGCACTAAAAAAGACCTGGCTGGTCACGGCGGACGAACGCGAAACCGATCCGCACAAGGTTGCCGGACTCGACGAGGCATTTCACTGTTCGCTGGTGGAAGCCGCCGGCAATCGTGAAGTGATGCGGGTACACGCGGAGTTGACCGACAAGATCCGCATCATCCGCCGACTCGACTTTCTCAAATCGGCACGGATTGACACGACCTACGAAGAGCACGCAAAAATCCTGCGGCTGATCCTGCGGCGCAAGGCCACCGAAGCAATCATCCTGCTGCGCTCGCATATCACCCAAAGCAAGGGCGAAGTACGCAAGATCACGCTGCACATGCTGCACGAGGCGCGCGCTAACCTGGCGAACAAGCCACACACCGGCAAACGACGCAACAATTCCGTAGCCGCCTGATCGGGGCACCGCTTCCCGCGGACAAGCCGGCCAAGCCCGGCGGCGTTTTGGTCGCTGCCATTCGCTGGCCCTTTTCGGTCTATCTCTGAAACCAATCCCTACATGAACAGGGATTGGCACGCCGTTTGCTAATCTTGAACTCAATCTTGTATACAACAGGGAGTTCAAGATGACCGCATCTGGATTGGCAAGCGCTCAGACAAAATCGGCGGCACGGCTGCAAACTTGTATTTCGGGTCTGCTCCTGCTGGCGGCCTTCTACGCGGGCACGGCAGCGGCAGACGCCTCGCCGGGTTCGGCAATTCATGGCTTTGCCAACGCGCAGGCCAGCAATGACTACATCACGCCGCGTGGTCTGCTGGTCACCGACGAAGGACTCACGGAGCAATATGTCGCAGGCCTGGTGTTGGTGCTGCCGCAGAATTTTTCGGTCGTGGTGGGTTCGTGGAACGATGTCGATGCGTTTCACCAGCACACGCCCGGAACCGGCGCCTGGGTCGAGGAGGATTTCTTCGCCGGCGTGAATTACCAGGCGACGAAGCAGCTCAAGCTGAGTGCCACTTACGACAGCTGGAATTTTCCGAGTGGCTCGCCGAGCAATGAGCAGAACATCGAATTCACTGCCACATTCGACGATAGTCAGGCTGCCAGAAGCTGGTCGATACAACCGCACGCGGAAATTTTCTGGGCGATTTCCAGCCCGTCGTCGGTAGTCGTTCTCGGCCGTCCGGCGAATGCCGGAACCTCTGCTTATCTGGAAATCGGTGCGAAGCCGACCCTGAAGCTCGACAGCGTTCCGCTGACCCTGACCATGCCGACCTGGGTTTCGGTGGGACCATCCGAATTCTGGTGCGACAGCGCGAGCGGCGCGGCAATGGCGGCGAAATCAATCAAGGGGATCGGTTGCGGCGGCAATAATTTCGGCGTTTTTTCGACCGGGCTTACGGCGACGACACCACTTTCGTTCATCCCCGCGCAGTATGGCGGCTGGAGCGTTTTCATCGGCTTGCAGTATTTCAATCTGCTGAATGGCGCGCTGGTCGATGCGCAAGCGCTGACGATCAACCGCCCGAACGGACGCCGCAATGTGTTCAATGGCATTGCCGGTTTCAGCCTCGGCTTCTGATCGGCAACTCGGCAAACAGCGCTTAAATCGATCGGCATGCTCTTCGCAAGTTCGCGGCATGAACGCTAACCCGACAATCGAGATCGATGCGCAACCCTACTCATTCGGCTTGAGTCCGGGCCGTTGCGCGCTGCTGGTCATCGATATGCAGCGCGATTTTCTGGAGCCCGGCGGATTCGGCGCGATGCTCGGCAATGATGTGTCGCAACTGCGGCGCACGATCGAACCCAATCGCCGATTGCTGGCCGCTTGGCGCGCGCAGGGATGGCTTGCGATTCATACGCGCGAAGGTCATCGGCCCGATCTGAGCGATCTGCCGCCGGCGAAAAAAATCCGCGGCCGCACGCAGACCACGATCGGCGATGCTGGCCCGATGGGTCGCATCCTGATCCGCGGCGAACCGGGGCAGGACATCATTCCCGAACTGTATCCCGCCGCCAACGAGCCGGTGATCGATAAGCCGGGCAAAGGCGCTTTTTACGCCACCGACCTGCAACTGATCTTGCAGCAGCACGGCATTTCGCAGTTGGTCGTCACCGGTGTGACCACCGAGGTCTGCGTCAACAGCACCATCCGCGAGGCCAACGATCGCGGCTATGAATGTCTGGTGCCGGAAGATTGCGTCGGTTCGTATTTCCCGGAATTTCACCGAGCCGGCCTGAAGATGATCGCAGCACAAGGCGGCATCTTCGGCTGGATCACGCATTCGGATCACTTGATCAAGGCAATGAATGTGATCGGCACCAGCTGATTGCGCTCGTTGAATGCAACGCGATTGCCTGTGCGATCGCATCACGTAACGGAGATGAAGATGACGACGACGACGATGGCTGGATTCAAACCCAAAATCTGGGCACCCGGCGACTGGAATGCGTTCTTCGGTTTCGGCACCAACATTCTGGTGAACATGCTCACGCTTACTGCGCTGTTGCGTTACGTGCTGAAGCTGCCGGACGACATCGTTTTTGGCCACATCCTGCCGGCCACCGGTTTGATGATGATGCTGTCCACGTTTTACTACGCCTGGCTCGCGTATCGGCTGGCAAAAAGCACTGGCCGCAACGATGTCTGCGCTCTGCCTTCGGGCATCAGCGTGCCGCACATGTTCGTCGTCGTGTTCGTCATCATGCTGCCGATCGCGGCAAAAAGCGGCGATCCGATCAAGGGCTGGGAAGCTGGCCTCACCTGGGTGTTCGTGCAGAGTTTCGTGCTGATGGCCGGCGGCTTTGTGGCGCCGGTGATCCGTCGCATCACGCCGCGCGCAGCACTGCTCGGCGCGCTCGCCGGGGTGTCGATCGCGTTCATCTCGCTGCGGCCCGCGCTCGATATGTACATGACGCCGGTGATCGGTATCGTTTGCTTCGCCATCCTCATCGCCAGCTGGTTCGGCGGCGTCAAGTACAAAGGCGTTCCGGCGGGCTTGGTTGCCATCGCCGTCGGTTCCGCAATTGCCTGGGGTTCGACCGCGCTCGGTCTGAACTTCGGCGGGCTAACGCCAAAAGGCTTGGGCGATTCGCTCGCCAGCTTCGGCTTCTCGTTTCCGGTGCCGGCGGTGGGCCACATATTTTCCGGCTTCCAGTTTCTGGGCGTGATTCTGGTCACCGCGATTCCGTTCGGCATTTATGACCTGGTCGAAGCGATGAACAACGTCGAAAGCGCGGCCGTCGGTGGCGACAGCTTCCCGACCACGCGCGTGCTCACCGCCGATGGCGTGGTCAGCCTGATCGGCTGCTGCCTCGGCAATCCATTCATCAACGCGGTTTACATCGGCCATCCGGGCTGGAAAGCGATCGGCGGCCGCATCGGCTATTCCGCCGCCACCGGCGTGATGGTTTTGATCCTGTCGTGGTTCGGCATTCTGGCGCTGATGATGGCGCTGATCCCGGTGGTAGCGATCTCGCCGATCCTGCTCTACATCGGCATGCTGATCGGTGCGCAGGCATTCCAGGAAACACCGCGCAGTCATGCGCCCGCAGTGATTCTGGCGTTGATTCCGCAAGTCGCCGGCTGGGGCAAAACGATGATCGACAACGCGCTCGGCGCCGCCGGCACCAATGCCGCAGCAGTCGGCCTCGACAAACTCGCCGGCACCGGCGTACTTTATAAAGGCCTCGAAATTTTCGGCAGCGGCGCGATTCTGGTGAGCGTCATCATGGCCGCGATCACCGCCTGCATGATCGATCGCGCCTACAACAAGGCCGCCGCCTTCGCGCTCACCGGTGCGGTGCTGACCTTCTTCGGCTTCATGCACAGCGAGGCGATCGGCATTGCGAAAACGCCGCTGGTTGCGATCAGTTATCTGGTCGTCGCCTTCATCCTGCGGGTCTGCGCGATGGTCACGGTCGCAACGCCGGTTGCCAGCCACGAAGACGAACAGCATTTTTCGCCGGCGAAATAACGAGTAGTCGAACTTGCGAATGAACAGCCAAACCAGTCGCACGGCCGAGACTCATCGGCAATCGCGCTCAATTTTTTGATCGAGGACTTGATCCGCCGCCGCCCACTTCACACGGGCGGCGGAAATCCACGCACGCGAATTCATCGATGCACTCGTCCCACTCATGCCGCCATTGACGCTCAGCGATTGGCAAAGCCTTTACCGCAGCGGCGAGATCACGCCGCAAACGGCGATTCGCAGCTTGCTGCAAAAAATCGTTGCGGATGATCCCGCATGGATTCTTTTGCTGGATGCCGATTCCGAAGCGCTGAGCAAGCAGCTCGTAAAACTCGAACAGTGCTTGGCTGCGGTCGATGGCGATATCTCGCGGCTGCCGCTGTACGGCGTGCCGTTTGCGGTGAAGGACAACATCGACGTCGCAGCACTTTCCACCACCGCGGCCTGCCCCGCTTTTGCCTACACCGCGACAATGACCGCGCCCTCCGTGCAGCGCTTGCTGGATGCCGGCGCTATCCTGATCGGCAAAACCAATCTCGACCAGTTTGCCACCGGCTTGGTCGGCACGCGCTCGCCTTACGGTGTCGTGCCGAACAGCTTCGATGCGAACTACATCGGCGGCGGCTCCAGTTCCGGCTCGGCCTCGGTGGTCGCGCGCGGGCTGGTGCCGTTCGCCCTCGGCACCGACACCGCCGGCTCGGGCCGTGTGCCGGCGGGCTTGAACAACATCGTTGGACTCAAACCCACACGCGGCTGGCTCAGTTCACGCGGCATGGTGCCGGCGTGCCGTTCGCTGGATTGCCTGTCGATACTGGCATTGACGGTCGATGATGCGAATTTCATCGCTCGTCTTGCGGCGGCCTACGACGAGCATGATCCCTATTCGCGTGTACAAGCCGCAGCGACCACTCGTACGAAACTTCCTGAGCGGCCGCGCCTCGGCGTACCCGCGTCGCCGCAGTTTTTTGGCGATCAAAAATCCGCAGCCGCTTTCGCCGTTTCGCTGAAACGTATCGAGTCCTTGGGCGCGGAACTGGTGCCGCTGGATTTCGCGCCGCTGCACGGGGTCGCAGCATTGCTTTATGAAGGCGCGTGGCTGGCGGAGCGTTATGCGGCGATCGAAGATTTCATGTGCGATCATGCCGCTGAAATGAACCCGGTGGTGCGCGGCATCATCGAGCCGGCACGCACGATGAGCGCGGCCGATGCCTTCAAATCCGAATATCGACGGGCACAATTGGCACGCGAGGCACAGCGGTTGATGCACGATGTCGACGCACTGCTGGTGCCGACAGCGCCGATTTTTCCGACGATCGCCGCAGTCGAAGCCGAACCAGTGACGCTGAACCGGCAGCTCGGCACGTACACCAATTTCGTCAACCTGCTCAATTACTGCGCGTTGGCGCTGCCAGCCGGCCTGCGCAGCGACGGTCTGCCGTTCGGTATCACGCTGATCGCGCCTGCCTGGAGCGATGCCGCGCTCGCCGAATTCGGACAGCGCTGGCAGCGCCATGCGCCGTGGACGCTCGGCACCAGTGGCCGACCGATTCCACAAGCCGGCGTTGCATCGAAAGCCATCGACGCGTCTACGAACGATGTGGTGCGGCTGGCGGTGGTCGGCGCGCATTTGAGCGGCATGCCGTTGAATCATCAACTCACCGAACGCAATGCGCGCCTGATCGAAACCAGCGTGACTGCCAGCAATTACAGGCTTCTGGCGCTGCCGGGCACGGTGCCTCCGAAGCCGGGACTGGTGAAAGCGCAAACCGGCGCCAGTATCGAAGTCGAGCTATGGGATATGCCGGTGGCCGCTTTCGGATCGTTCGTGGCACTGATTTCCGCACCGCTCGGCATCGGCACACTGGACCTCGCCGATGGCCGCAAGGTGAAAGGTTTCATCTGCGAAGGCTGGGCCGCGGAAAGCGCACGCGACATCACCGAATTCGGCGGCTGGCGCGCTTTTCTGGCAGCGAGCAAAAGGGCTGATTGCAAATCAACCGAATGAATTCCTGCGCGCGATAAAAGCGCATCAGCGATCAGTAGCGCTTTGGATCAGCGATCGAAGACCGAACGCTCGACGACTCGACGATGATCCGCTGCCTCCGCATGAAGCCTGTCAACGCGACAGCGAGAATCGAAACGGCATCACTACCGTCAGCGGATCCGGCAGATCCGATGGCACCGAAGGGAATGGCTGCGATCGTGCGAAGACCGCCAGCGCTTCATTGTCCAGCGCGGAAAAACCGGAGCTTCGGTCCAGATGAAAGCTCAAAACGCGGCCTTCGCGGTCGAGCACGAAAGCAACATAAACCACGCCTTCCTGATGCAGCGCCTTGGCGATAGGCGGGTACGCGGCATGGCGGAACACGTAGCCATCGAGCACGCGCTTGTAGCTTTCCAGCTCGCCGGAATCGTCGGTGGATTCCGGGCCGGCCGCGAAATCGCGCGGCGCACTCGCCAAATCGGGTGTGAGATTCAGCATTCGATGCGGGTTTTCCGGCGGCGTGTTGGCTGGTTTCGCAGACTTTTGTTCGATCGGCTTGGCCGGCGGCGGCGACCTGGGCGGCTGACTCTGAGATGGCGGCTTGCCTGCATTCTTTGCCTGTGCGGTTTTCGAGGGCGGCGGTTCAGTGCGCGGATTCGGCTCTGGATTCAGCGCCGGATTCAGCTTGAGAACCCGCTCGGGATCGGGGCTTTTCGCCGCCGCCGGCTTGGTCGATTCCGGCGGCAGATCGATCGAGATCGGCGGAACCGGTTCGACCTGGGTCTCGCGCGGCGCATGCGGCGCGAGAATCACCAGCAGCGCCGCATGCAGTGCGATCACCAGCGCGGCGCAGACGCTCCATCGCCACGCGGCAGCCCTATCCCGACCGAACGCAGGCGCGGTTTGCAGCGGCCCCGCCATGTTCACTGCGCGCCGCTTTGTTCCAGACCGACGAGCGCTACTTTTTGATAGCCGGCCTGACGCAAGGCATTCAGCAAATCCATCAGCGCGCCGTAGTCGACGTGCTTGTCTGCACGCAGAAAAATGCGCTGCTCGTGATTGTGCCGGGTCTGCCGATCCAGTTCGCTGGCGAGTTCGCTGCGCGCCAGCGGCGTATCCGCCAGCGTCAAGGAGAGGTCCGCTTTCAGCGTTAGATAAACCGGCTGTTCGGGCCGCGGCTGTAGATGCGCGGACGACGTCGGCAGATCGACCGGCACGTCCACCGTGGCGAGCGGCGCGGCGATCATGAAGATGATCAGCAGCACTAAAGTGACGTCGATGAATGGCGTCACATTGATTTCGTGATGCTCGATCAACTCATCGTCGCCGTGGTCGATTTTCGCAGTCACGGCGCATGGCTCCGATCCAGTTCGCGGCTGACGAGATTGAGAATGTCGGTGGCGCCCTGCGCCAGCAGCGCGCGATACCCCGCGACCGCGCGCGCAAACAGGTTGTAGATCACCACCGCCGGAATCGCCGCGAACAGACCGAGCGCGGTGGCGAGCAGCGCCTCCGCAATGCCGGGCGCGACCACCGCGAAGCTGCTGGCCTGCAATTTGGAGATGCCGACGAAGCTGTTCATGATGCCCCACACCGTGCCGAACAGACCCACAAAAGGCGCGGTCGATCCAATCGTTGCCAGCATGCCGGTGCCGCGATTCATCTGCCGGCCGGCGGCGGCTTCGACACGGCCCAACTGCGCGGCGAGACGCTCCTTGATGCCGTCGGCCGGCAGCCCTTGCGACAACGCCGATTCTTGCAATGCCGCGCTGGCAAAGGCGGCGAGCGGCGTCTGTGCGGCATCGGTTTCGATGCGGCTCAGCGTATCGGCATGACGACGAACTTGATCGAGCGCAAGCTTGAGCCGCTGCGACGCCGCGCGCAGTTGCAGCGCCTTCGCCAGACCGACGGTCCAGGTCACGATCGATGCCAGAATCAAGCCCAGCATCACCGCTTTGACAATCGTATCCGCATTGAAAAACAGGCTCCATAACGAAAAGTCGTGCAGTGCTGCGGATGCTGGCAAATTACTGCTGGAATCGGGATTCAAAACGAAGCTCCATTAGATTAAGGGCGAATCGCTGATGCGTTCAGATGTTCGCAGTTCGACGTGGACGAAATGCGAGCCGAAGTCGTGCCAGGCAAATGTTGGACGATTCCGCAGGCATTCGTTGAAGGCTGGCCGAAAACTGACCGAAAACTTGAGTCGTGTGCGCAGTTCGGGAATCCATCGCGCGATCATCGATAGGGCTACCATGCATCTCCCTTCAGGAGTCGAACATGAAAAATATTCTGCGTGTGATCTCTTTGATGTTTTCCATTGCACTGCTGGCGCCGCCATCGGCGTCTCGTGCGGACTCCAGCAAGCCGAAACCGATGGCGGTTTTGTTTTACGCGGATTGGTGTACCAGCTGCAAATTGCTGGAACCGAAATACGAACCCGCGCGCGCCGGGCTGGAAGACCAGATCCAGTTCGTCAAGCTCGATGTGACCAACGAGGCGACCCAACAGAAAGCCCGCGCGACTGCGCAAGCGCTCGGCATCGGGCCGTTATATACCTCGAACCACGCCACCGGCTGGGTTGCGCTGGTCGACGGCGAGCATGTTCAGGTCGGCGAGTTGAAGTACGACGAGAGTGTTGACGACATGCATGCCGCGCTTGAAAAACTGGCGCAGGGCACGCCGCAGAGCTGAACCCGAAAAACCGATCGCCAAAGCGGATCGTCAAAAACTGCGCAGGCACTCAACTGGAGATGCGACTGACGAAGTACGCCTGAGCACCATCTGCTTTTCCCTGGCTATCCGATCGGCGATCAAGCCACCGCGGCGACTTGCAGCACCGTGCGCGAAAATTCGCCGATGCTTTGTTTGCGGTTTCTGGCGAGTCTGTCGAGCATTTCGCCGGCTTCGTTTTCGCTCAGACGCTGGCGTTTCATGATGACGCCCTTGGCGCGCTCGATGTCGCGCTCATCCGCCAGCCGATTGCGCAATTCCTGCAGGTTCTTGCGCAGCGCGTGCTGGCATTCAAAGCGCGCGAACGCCACCGCAAACAGCGCGGCGAGCCGATGCGGTTGTACATCGTCAACCACATAGACACTAACACCGGCCGCCAAAGCGCGCCGCATCAGTGCGCGATCGTTGCGCGCGACGAACAGCAGCACCGGCAGGGCGTGAACGCGATCGACGTTTTCCAGCGCCTGGATCATCTCTGCGGTGAGTTTGTCGACCTCGACCACCATCACATCGGGCTGCGCGGTCTGCGCCCTCAGCAACAGCGAATCATCCGGCTGGCAGTCGCCAACCACGTTGTGGCCTTCGCTGCGGAGCGCTTCTTGCAGGGTCGTGATTTGTCCGGGCTGATCGCGTACAAGCAGCACTTTTAATCTGGGGTCCATGTCATTTTCCCGATAATCTGTACACCACAGGTCGGGTTAAACGCAGCAAATGAAATGCCAGTTATCAACGTGAAGGGATAAAAGTTACGCTACGGCGTTAAAATTAACATGGACGTTTACTGGTTCACGTGATGCGTATTTCCCTGTACACCGATTTTTCGCTGCGACTGCTGGTTTATCTCGCCGCGGGCAATTCCGCGCCAGTGGGTGCCCGCCGGGTTGCCGAGCACTTCAAGGTTTCGCCGCATCACATGCAGAAAGTGGCGCAGCATCTGCGCAAGCTGGGTTACGTGAATTCCAGAAGCGGGCGTCAGGGTGGATTGGTGCTGGCGCAATCGCCCGATGAAATCCGGATCGGTGATGTCGTCGAAGCGCTCGAAGGCACCGGCAGAATGGCGGATTGCAAACGCGGGCCGTGTATTTTCGATGGCGCCTGCACGCTCAAACATGCCCTGGATCGCGCCGAACGCAACTTCATCGACGAATTGCGCGGTTATACGCTAGCCGCGGTGATTCGCGGGCCGATGATCAAACGGCTGGAAATCCTGCAGCGCGCGGCCTGAGCCTTTTACACAATCAAAAACGCTGTGGAGGCCAGTTTTTGCTGGCATTCAGCGCGGAATCGGATCGCAAGCTTCAGTCAGTTTTTCTGATTTCGATCACAGCCATTTCTGCGCACTGAAAATCCGGCATTCGATCGCGGCCAGCCGTTTATAGAAAAGCGCTGGATAAAGCGGTCAAAAAAAGACGCGGTACGCACAGGGCGCACCGCATCCGGATAAAGCTGCCAAATTCAAACAGCAATCAGGCAAAACTCAAGCAGCAGCGTCCTTCAATTTCTTCAGCGGACGTACCTTCACTTTCACGGTTGCCGGCTTGGCGGCGAACCACTGCTCTTCCTTGGTGAACGGGTTGATGCCCTTGCGCTTCGGCTTCGCCGGCACGCTCACCGAAGTGATCTTCAGCAGGCCCGGCAAGGTGAACGAGCCAATGCCTTTCTTGTGAATCGAACCGGCCACCGCGTCTTCCAGTGCGGTCAGAACCGATTTCACGTCTTTGGCAACTACGCCGCTGGCCTCGGTGATGTGCGCAATCAGGCCGGATTTGCTCAGCGCTTCTTTATGGATTTTTGGCGCGGCAGATTTTGCAGCGGCAGTTTTCTTCGCAACTTTCTTCGTCGTCATATGTTTCCCAGTACTACAAGGTGGATTAGTTGATGATCCGGGTTTCTCCTCGGAGTGCGGAATGTAGGGCAACTGCGGCGCCACGCCAAGTACCTGATGCGATTTTTTGCAAAATTCAGGCTGAAAAAGCCCTGTTTTTGATCGATCAACATATCAAGCGCCGGGCGAAACAGCTCGCTGCGAAGTCAATCAGTATCTTGTTCGATGGCAATTCGACGAATCATTTGCGCCGCTCAATCCTGCGGAACCGCAGGCGCATCCTGCTGGATCGGCGGCGCTTTCAGCTCGTCGGTTTGATCGGCATCGGCATCGTCAGCCGGCTCTTCGTCCGCTGCGGGCAGATTCGCCGCGGGTGCGTGATACAGCACTTTCCCGAGTAGATATTGATCCATCATCTGCCGCGCGATCGGCGCTGCGGAAGTCGCGCCGAAGCCCGAATGTTCGGCGACAACGGCAACCGCAATCTGCGGATCGTCCAGCGGCGCGAAGGCGATGAACAGCGCGTGATCGCGCAGGTGTTTCGGTACGTTATCGACTTTCGGCGCGTAGGTCTCGTCCTGCTTCAAGCCGGCAACCTGGGCCGTTCCGGTTTTGCCGGCACAGGTATACGGCGCATCGCTGAACACTGCGCGCGCGGTGCCGAGCGGCGGCTGCATCGCCAGCGTCATGCCCTTGATGACGCGCTGATAAATGCTGTCGTCGATGCCCTTGATCGGCTCCAGCGGTTCTGGTGTCACTTCCGCCGTATCGCCGTTCGCATCGCGCATCGCGTGAACCAGGTGCGGCTTGAAGCCGGCGCCGTGCATCGCCATCCGTGCCACGGCCTGCGCGAGTTCCACCGGCGTCACCGTGAAGTAGCCCTGGCCGACACCCATATTGACGGTTTCGCCCATGTACCAGTTTTGTTTATAGACGCGCCGCTTCCATTCGCGCGACGGCAGAATGCCGGCTTTCTCGTTGGGAATGTCGATGCCGGTGACATGGCCGAAGCCGAACGCAGACAGGATTTCATCGATGCGATCGATGCCGAGATTCAGTGCCGCCTGGTAAAAATACACGTCGCAGGATTGTGCGATTGCCTGGTCCAGCGCGATCCAGCCGTGGCCGTTGCGCTTGTCGCAACGATATTTGCGCTCGATATTCGGCAGCTGAAAGTAGCCGGGATCGAACACCGCTTTTTCCGGATTAATGGTGCCATAGCGCAAGCCGCCGAGCGCCAGAAAAGGCTTGACGGTCGAGCCGGAAGGATAAGTGCCGAGCAGCGCGCGGTTGTACAGCGGACGATCCGGATCGTCCAGCAGCGCGTGGTAACTAGTGTTGTCGATGCCTTCCACGAAAGGCGCTGGCGCGAATCCGGGCTTGCTGACCATCGCCAGCACTTCGCCGTTCTTGGGGTTGATCGCCACGGCGGCGCCATTCAAATCGCCGAAGGCATTTTCAGCCACGCTTTGCAGCTTGGCGTCGATCGAAAGATACAGATCCTCGCCTGCTTTGCCAGCGTGATAATCCAGCTCTCGTACCGGCCGGCCGCCGGCTCTGGCTTCGACGATCTTGTTGCCCGGCGTGCCGCGCAGATCGTTTTCGTGGCTGCGCTCGATGCCGGATTTTCCGATCTGTGTCAGACCCTGATAATCGCTCTCGGTCAAGGTCGCATAGTCGGCATCCGAAATGCCGCCGACGTAACCGATCAAATGCGAAGTGACTTCTCCCATCGGATAGTCGCGTTCGAGCTGCGCGCTGACATCAACCCCGGTGAAGTCGTAACGATTGATCTCGTAGCGCGCGACTTCTTCCATCGAAAGATTGGTGCGCAGCGGCACCGCGCGATAACGCTGCGTGCGGCGCATGCGCTCCTTGAAGCGCGCGATGTCGCCATCGGTAAGGCGCACCACTTCGGCCAGACGCGCCAGTGTCGCATCGAGGCCGTCGACATTTTCAGGCGTGATTTCCAGCACGTAATTCGGCTGATTCTGCGCCAGCAAAACGCCATTGCGGTCGAAGATCAAACCGCGCACCGGCGCCACCGGCACCAGCCGCATGCGATTTTCGTCGGCGCGCGTCACGTAGTAGTCGTGCTGGAATATTTGAATCTGCGCCAGCCGCGCGACCAGCAAGCCGATCAACACCAGTACCAGCAACGCCGCAAACCAGACGCGATGCGTGAAGGATTTTTTCTCCTCGAAAATATCCTTGACCGAATCGAAGGTATCCGCTGCACCGAAGCCACGCGACATCGGCCACAATGAAGCGGTGCGACTGCGCCGCCGCGATTTACGCGAACTCATTCGGCCCGCCTGCGCTTGGGCAGAGATGCAAAACCAGATTCATCGGCCGAGATACATTGGCTGCTGCATTACATTGATCGGCGAGCTTCAGGTAGCGAGTCGCTCAAGGCTTGGCAAACGGCACTACCGAGATCGCATTCATCGGCGAGCCGTCGACGATCTTGGTCGAATAGCCGAGATAAATCAGCGCGCCCTGCTTGCGATCGACCATGCGGCGCACGGTGGTTTTCTTGAAGATCAGCGAGGTACGCTCGCTGAACACATCGGCGCTGTCCGGCAAATCGGCGGGCAGCGAAATTGGCTGCGAAGCGGTGCAAGCCAGCGCGAACCGCGACGGATCCTGCGCCAGCCCGACCGCGCCTTTGTAGCCGCCAGTGCGCGCCTGGCTCAAGTAACAAGTGACTGCCGGCACCAGCGGATCGTTATAGGCAGTGACGCAAATCTTGTCGTTCGGGCTGGCCAGCCGGAACGTCGTGCTGATGCAGCCGATTTCCTCCGAATCGGACGCCAGCGCCGCCTGCCCCGGCAGCAACGGCAAGGAAATACCGGCGGCAATGAGTGCCGCAGCGGCCGATCGGCGCAGCCGCGAACGAGTGCTCGAATCCATGGTTTTCAGGGAAATGCTCCGGCGCATGCGAAATAAAATCGGTCAATCAAACCTGGGCGATCAGTATGCCTTGATGCGCCAGTCAACAACGATTTTACGGCCGATGCCCGCCGCGGCCCAAGGCGGCGATCAGGCGCGCAGCAGCGTCAAGAATTTAAGCCGCTAAAATCGCTTGCCACCCTTCGTCACGCTTCGAGCATTTTTCCTTTTGAACCACAGCTATCGTCGAGTGACTTCCAATTTTGCGGCGGCTACACGTTCGGCCAAAAAAATCCTGGCGATCGAAATCGCCGGTCTCGGCGATCTCATCCATTCGCTGCCAGCGTTGTGGGCCTTGCGGCAGGGCTATCCGGATGCGCAGCTGCATTGTCTGGTGCAGACGGGCAACGCGAGCCTGCTGCGGCTGACGCCGTGGATCGATCGCATCATTCCCTACCGGCGCGGCACCGCCGGTTCACTCTCGCATCACTTGAACATCGCTCGCCGGCTGCGCGCGGAGCATTACGATATCGCCATCGATTTCATGGGCGCCGACTACTCCGCGATCGTCGCCAGAATCAGCGGCGCGCGGCATCGGCTGTTGCGCAAATCCGGCCACAGGCAAGGCCATTACGGCTGGCACCTGCTCAACACTGAAGTAATGGAGGCCTCGTTCACTGACACGCCGATGTATGAGCAGCGATTGCGCTGCGTCGAGCAAGCCGGTTTTGCGCTGCCGCAGTCTCGGTTCGAACTGGAGGATGCCGCAGTTGCCAGTAATGCCAGCGATCGCGGCAATTACGTGCATGTGAGCCCGTACACCAAACTCACGCGCAAGGAATTGCCGCCGGAGCAAATGCTGCAACTGCTCGTGCGTGTGCAGCAGGATTTCCCACAAACGCGACTGGTGCTGACGTGTTCGAACAAGCCGCGCGAGCTGGTGGCGCTGAGGCAACTGCTGGCCGCGCTGCCATTCGCGCCCTGGAAAGTTTTCGCCGGCACGCTCGATATTCCCGAACTATTCGGATGGATCAAAGGCGCGGCGCTGCATCTCGGCGGCGATAGCGGCGCCATGCATCTGGCCTGGCTTGCGGGCACGCCTTCGATCAGCTGGTTCCGGCATTTCGGCAATTTCAACGCCTGGGTCGCGCAAGGTCCGCAGCACGCGGTGGTGAGTTCGGATTGCGGTTCTGAAGATTTTTTGCACGGCATCGATATCGACAACATCATCGATCTCGCGGAAAAGTTTTTGCAGATGCCGCGGGTACTACCTCGGGCAAACGCTCGCTTTGGCGCAAGCAACCAACGTCTTGACTGATCGTCGGTATGCGATGAATGCTATTCAAGTCAGCATCATTTTCCCGGTATTCAACGCGGAATCGTACCTGCGGTCGTCGCTGACCTCGCTGCTGAACCAGACCGAAACTTCGCTGGAAATCATTGCGGTAGATGATGGTTCCACCGATCTCAGCCTCGAACTTTTGCAGCACGCTGCGCAGCAAGACTCACGCATCATTGTCGTGAGCCAAGCCAATCGCGGACTTTCGGCCGCCAGAAATCGCGGCATCGAACAGGCGCGTGGACGTTGGATCGCGTTCGTGGACAGCGACGACTGGCTCGATCCGCGAGCGCTTGAAACCTGGCGTCAACAGGCCGAACAGCAGCAACTGGATTTCGTGATCGGCAACGGATTCGTATTTTCCGCCGATCCCGCTGCGTATGTCGCAGGCAACGCGAAGCCGCTGCTGCAGCGTCAAACCTGGGGCAAGGTGCTGAGTGGCAGAGACTGGATCGTGCACAGCATTGGCGTCGGCGAATGGCGGCATTTCGCCTGGCTGCAATTCATCCGCCGCGAATTTCTTGATCGCAGCCAAACTCGTTTCATCGAAGGCATCGTCCACGAAGATATCCTGTGGACCTTGCAACTGGCGCCGGCCGCGCAGCGCATCGGGTTTTGCGCCGCGCCTTTTTACGGCTATCGCATCAACCCGCAGTCGATCACCAACGATCTGTCTTTAACCGCGCGCGCCAAGCGTGCGCAAAGCTATCTGCTCATCATGGACCGCTTGGCGCAAACCGCAGATTCACAGTCGGCAGACCGTGTTTTTCGCCGTGCCTTGCAGCGCCATAACAACAAGCAAAGCAAGAATTTCCTCAAGCTCATGCACCGGAAAATCGACGATCCGGCGATCGCGCGCGAGCTATGGCGGGAGTTTTCGCAACGGCGGCTCGGCCGCGAGATTTTCAAGGGCGCCAGCAATCCAGCGGCGCTCTGGCGTGCGCTGCGATGCTGGAGTTCAGCGCGAAAATTTGACAGAGAGTCGGCCGATCATTCGACTTGAGTCAAACCCGGCCATACTCAATCCCTGCGACTTCTTGTCGATCTCTGGATCGAGTTCTGCTGCATTGTTTGAACGCCCAATCAAGTAGCCCGATCAAGCAGCTTTGGCGAACTCCACGCGATTAACGCGCTGTTCAATCTGATCGAGCTTTTTCAGCAGCGCGCGATTGTCATGTTGCCAGGGATGAAACGACGGCCGGAAGTAATCGAGCCATGCCGGAAATCCGCTGCGCACGAGGCCGCCTCGGCCCAGCAGGAATTTCAGCAATTGCAGATAGCCGCCGCGTTTGCCTTTCAGTGCGGGATCGCTTTCGATCATCTCGGCGCTGAATGCGGCGATCATCGACACAAAAAATGCGCCGGTGACGACCATGCCGCCCGCACGCAAAACATAGGCGCCAGCGCCGCGCCCGACGGCCTGCTGCCAGACATCGTAAGCCACCGCTTTATGCTCGGTTTCCTCGATCGAATGCCACAGCCACAGATCGCGGAATGGCTCGACAGAATCGCGCAGCAGGGCATCGTCGCCGAGCAGACGATCGGCGAGTATGGCGGTGAAATGTTCGAGCGCGATGGTCGAAGCCAGTTGCCAGCTTGCAGGCGTGATTGCTTGCGTGAACTTGAGCAAGCGGGCGACACGGCGTTCGAGTTTTTGCACCGGGAAACCGGCCTGCGCCAGCAGACGGTTGTAGTCTTCATGCTCGCGGCCGTGCATGGCTTCCTGGCCGATGAAGCTGCGGATTTCGGCATCGAGCGTCTCGTCTTTGATCTTGCCGCGATGGGCGCGAACGCTGGCAATGAAATAGCGTTCACCGACCGGAAAAAATACCGACATCGCATTGAAAAAATGGCTGACATGCGCGCCGCAGCCATGCCAGCTGCCGACGCGCGAACGCGGTAAATCGAAGCGGAAATCACGTTGGATCGGAAGCATCGGGATTGATCTCCTTCTCAAGAAAAACAAGCAAATGCTGCATTGCGATATCTGACCCGGCCGAGCTGCGAGCGTTCAGATTTTTTCGAGCGGGCCTCGACATCGACGCCTCGACCGCGCGCGTTGCGCTAAGCGCCGCGATGCTGATCTAATTCGGTGCTCTGCCATCTCAGACTCGTCCATTCGCGGCGCGCAAAGGCAGCAGGAGCCGCTGTTGGAAGGTTCGCAAATGCCCGGCAAACATCTGGGCTTTCTGTTCAATCACGATCATGTGCATCAGGTTGCGCACAGCGCGCCGATCGCGTTTGAGCTGTCGCGCGCGTTTCCGCAGATTCGGGTGACGCTGATCGTCAGCAGCGCTGCCCAGTGCGAAATGCTGGAGGTGATCGCCGCGCGATTTCCGGGGCATCGCTGCGCGTTCCATCTACTGGCGGATCGTCGCGGCTGGGCCTGGGCGAATGCCGCGCTCGATCGCCTCGCACCGGTGCGGAAATTGTGGCTGCTGAAAGACAACGTCGAGTTTTTCCGACCGTTCGATGCGCTGGTAGTGCCGGAAAAAACCAGTCTGTTGCTGCGCTCAAAATTCGGGCTGAAACATCTGCGGATGATTCACACGCGTCATGGCGCCGGCGATCGTGCAGTGGGCTTCGACAGCCACAGCGGCGAGTTCGATCTGGTGTTGCTGGCAGGTGAAAAAATCCGCGAGCGTTTGCAGGCGTCGGGCGCGCTCGCGGCTACGCGCGCTGCCGTGGTCGGTTATCCGAAGTTCGACGCCGTTGGCGCGCTCGATGCCGGTCCGCGCAAGCTGTTCGACAACGATCGCCCGACCGTGCTGTACAACCCGCACTGCGCACCGCATCTGTCGTCGTGGTATCGCATGGGCCGCGGGATCATGGAATTTTTCCATCGCTCGCAGGACTACAACCTGATCGTCGCGCCGCATGTGATGCTGTACCGACGCAGACTGCAAATCACCGTCGATCGCTTCAGCCTGGCCTGGGCGCGCAGCATTCCGCGGCGTTACCGCGAATGCCCGCACATGCTCGTCGATACCGGAAGTGCGGCTTGCACCGACATGACTTACACCATCACCGCGGATGTCTATCTCGGCGATGTGAGCAGCCAGATCTGCGAATTTCTGGTGCGACCGCGGCCCTGCATTTTCGTCAATGCGCATCGCCTGGAATGGCACAACGATCCTTCGTATGCCGCCTGGAATTTGGGTCCGGTGATCGAACATGCGAACGAGCTGGCGACTCAATTGCCGCTGGCGCTGAGCTCGCAGGATCGCTACCGGCCGCTGCAGGAAGCTTATGTTCGTGAGACCTTCGATTTAACGCCGGAGCCTTCATCGCATCGGGCTGCCGTGGCGATTGCGGAATTCCTGTCGGATTGATTGCGGAATAGCCTGAGCGAAGTCATCGGAGCCCAGCGGCATCGAACTCAACGGCTGCCAGTTTCTCCGATCGACTCAGCGCGCGGCGCGACTCGAATCGCCACCTGCAATCGCCTGATTCCGCAAATACCAGCGCGCGCGCAACCAGCAGTTCAGCGCGCGGCTGAAATTCCGGATACCGCCACCCCTACGAAACATCACTGGCATCAAGCCTGCGGCGATGAACTCCCGCGCAATTTCGGCACGCAAGGCAGGATCGCGCAGCTGACTTTTAAGAATGCTGAAAAGATCTTTTCCGCGACTATTCACATCGCGCAACAAGGCATCGCCCAGCGCCGATCCCGCAGGTTCGCGCGCGGCAGTCGCCACCAGCAATTGCGCGATCTGTACGTGGCTGCGCGCGCGCACATGAAGCGTTGCGACACTTTTGGTCTTGATCGAAGAACCGGGCCGACGCCGATAACCGTAAAGCGGTGTTTGCACGAAACCGACCCGCTGCGCAGCCAGCGCAATCTGCAACGTCCACGGCGTATCTTCGTGCAGCATGCCTTCGACGAAGCGCGCGCCGGTTTGCCGAATCAAATCGTGGCGGATCAGTTGTAGCCAGACCCAGTTCGGCCATTCGCGCACTGCGACTGCGTGAACGATCCACTGCTTGCCCGTCAGGATCGAATGCCAAGGCTGCTTTTTCAGCACCGGTTTATGAGCTTCGGTGGGCGCCTTGCGGAAGCGGAAGCAATTCCCGATCAACAGATCGAGTGCATCGCGCTCAGCGCGTTCGCGCCAGACCTGCAAAGTCTGCGGCGCCAGCCAGTCGTCGCTATCGACGAACGCGATCCAGCGGCCGCGCGCCTGTTCGAGCGCGAGATTTCGCGCGGCGGACATGCCCTTGTTGGCCTGCGCCAGCACCTTGATCCGCGCATCGGCGTGCGCCGCAGTCCGCAGTAGCGCGAGGCTACCGTCGGTCGATCCATCATCGACAGCAATGATTTCCAGATCGCGCTCGGACTGACTCAACAACGACTCCAACACCAAGGACAAATAGCTTTCGGTGTTGTAAATCGGCAGAACGACGCTAATGGCAGGTGCAGGCGTGATTGCTTTTTTGTTCATCGGAAATTGCGGTCAGAATTTGCCGTTAAAATTTATCGGCCAGCCGCTATTCCCGTTCTCGTAGCCTGATCCGGGCGATTGACTGCTTTTTAGCACGCTTAAAGCACATCGGAGCGCTGCACGCGCGGAGCGGTTGCCGAGTTGCGTATCGCAAGAATGGTAACCGAGCTTGCCGATACTTTCGATGTCCCGTTTCAATGCTTGCACTCGATTACAGCATTGAATTGCCCATTGGATTATCGGGTTCGCAGAGACCCGAATCCTGCAATCCAATAAACTGCGCTGCCGGCATCATTTCTCTGCCGATTTCAATTCCCGATGGCTTCGCTAACTGCTGATTCCACTGCTCACCGCAACCGCCGTCCGATCTGGCACATTGCGCAGGCGATTCCGATGCGGCGCAATCTGCTGGTATTCGGCAGCATCGTCTTCGCTGGCCTTGCGGAAGGCATCGGCATCGCCGCGCTGTTGCCGCTGATTGCGGTGCTGGGCGATGAAGGCTCGAAAACCAATGCGCTGAGCCGCATCATTCTGCGTGGGCTTGATCAGCTCCATCTGCCGCACGATCCAGCCGTGCTGCTGGCGATCATCGCTGGTGGCATGCTGCTCAAATCCGGCCTGACTTTGCTGGCCTTGCGCCAGGTCGGCGGCGCCGTCGCCGAAGTCGGCGCCTCGATGCGCCTGAGCCTGATCGATGAACTGCTGGCGGCGCGCTGGGGCTTTTATGTGCGGCAGCCGGTCGGGCGTTTTTCGCATGCCTTGAGCGACGAGGCCAGCCGCGCCAGCAGCGCTTACGAAGCACTCGCGCAGATGCTGTCGCAAGGCACGCAGGCGCTGATCTATTTAACCATTGCCGCGGTCGCCGCCTGGCAGCTTGCGCTGCTGTCGATCGTGGTGAGTACGATCATGCTCGGCACGCTGAGCCGTCTGTTGACCAGCGCCCGGCGCAGCGCGGACAAGCACGGCCATCGTTTGCAGACCATGCTCGGCCGCCTCACCGACGTGCTGGTCGGCATCAAGCCGATGAAGGCGATGGCGCGGCATGCGCGCTTCAACGTGCTGTTTCTCGAAGACCTCAAGATCATCAAGCGAGCTGCGCGCCGGCAGGTGTTCAGCCACCACACCAATCGCGCGCTGCAGGAGCCGATCCTCGCGCTGTGCCTTGCGCTCGGCATTTATATCGCACTGAAAGTGCTGAAGCTGCCGGTCGGCGAAGTGATGGTGCTGAGCCTGCTGCTGGCAAAAACGGTGGCGACTGTCGGCAAGACGCAGCAGGAATTGCAGAACATTTATCGCAACGAAAGCGGCTACTGGTCGCTGCACGACACCATCACGGAAGCGCGTGCGCAGCGCGAAATCGACCAGGGCACGCGCGCACCGCATTTCATCCACGAGGTGGAGTTTCGCGGCGTCAATTTCGCTTTCGAGAACCACCTCGTGCTTCGTGAAGCCTCGCTACGCTTCGCCGCTGGCGACATCGTCGCACTCACCGGTTCATCCGGCGCCGGCAAGACCACGCTGGTCGATCTGCTGCTTGGTCTGCATACGCCGAACTCGGGCCAGATATTGATCGACGGCGTGCCGCTCGCCGAACTCGACGTCAAACGCTGGCGCGCGATGACCGGCTATGTGCCGCAGGAATTGATGCTGTTCCACGATTCGGTGCTGATGAACGTCACCCTTGGCGAAAGCCGCTTCACGCGCGACGATGTGGAGCACGCGCTGCGCCAAGCCGGCGCCTGGGATTTTGTCTGCAGCCTAGCGCAAGGCATGGATACGATTGCCGGCGAACGCGGCACCTTGTTTTCCGGCGGCCAGCGTCAGCGCATTGCAGTCGCGCGCGCGCTGGTACACCGGCCGCGGCTGCTGATTCTCGACGAAGCCACCAGCGCGCTCGATCCGGCGACCGAAGCGCTGATCGTCAAGAACGTCTGCGAACTGGCGCGCGATCATGGCTTGACTGTGCTATCGATCTCGCATCATCCGGCGTGGATGAAAGCCGCCGATCGCGTTATCAGCCTGAAAGGCGGCCAGTTGACGGAAACCCTGCAAACGCAAGCTGCGCCGGACATCAAGATCAGTCAGCCGATTTAGTTTGATCGAACCAGGACTGAATAGCGCGGGGAGTTTTTAGCGCGGTGTTTTGCTGCGCGATTGCGTGGCGGCAGTGCCGGATGAACTGGTTTTATCGATAGACTCTGGAAATCGCGTGTGCCTCATCACGCAGGTTTCGCAGCAGTTCCATTGTGATGCTGACTCAGCGCTGACCATACGGTCAATCCCAATCCCGCTAGCGCCACCGCTCCACCGGCCACCGGGACCAGACTCAAAGCGTTACTGCCACCGTGTGCAATCACGACGCCGCCGAGCCAGGCGCCGCCGGCATTACCAATGTTGAACGCGCCGATGTTCAGCGTCGATGCCAGATTCGGCGCATCCTTCGCCTGATCGACAATACGCACCTGCAACGGCGGCACTGTTGCAAACGCCGCCGCGCCCCAGAGCACGAAGACCACCACCGCCGGCACCTTGGCGTGCATTGCAAAGGCGAACAGAAACAGCAACACGCTCAAGGTGGCGAGAATGCCGATCAAACCCGGCATCAGTTTCCAGTCCGCTACACGGCCGCCGACCCAGTTGCCGAAAGTGATGCCAACGCCGAACAGCAGCAGCAGCCAGGTCACTGCATGCGGCGTGAAATGCGTCACCTGCTCGAAGATCGGCGCGATGTAAGTGAACACGGTGAAGGTGCCGCCGAAACCGAGCACGCTCATGCCGAGGCCCATCCACACCTGCGGCTGACGCAGCACGCGGAATTCTCCGAGCAGGCTGGACTTCGGCATTTCGAGTTTGGCCGGCACCCAGGCGGCAATGGCGACTGCGGCGATCACGCCAATGCCGGTGACACCCCAGAACGTCGCGCGCCAGCCCAGCGCTTGGCCCACGCCGGTGCCGAACGGCACGCCGAGCACATTGGCGAGCGTCAGGCCGGTGAACATCAGCGCCACCGCGCCCGCGCGCTTGTTCGGCGGCACCAGGCTTGCCGCGACCACCGAGCCAATGCCGAAGAACGCGCCGTGACTGAAAGCGGTGAGCACGCGCGCCGCCATCAACACCGCATAGTTGGGCGCAATCGCACACAGCATATTGCCGACGATGAAGATAGCCGCAAGGCCGAGCAAGGCCGCCTTGCGCGGCAGCCGCGCCGTGGCGATTGCCAGAATCGGTGCGCCGACGGCAACGCCCAGCGCATAGCCGGTGACCAGCAAGCCGGCGCTGGGAATCGACACCGAAAGATCCTTCGCCACTTCGGGCAGCAAGCCCATGATGACGAATTCGGTGGTGCCGATACCGAAGGCAGCAAGGGCCAGCGCAATGATCGGCAGCGGCATAAGTTTCCCGTGGACAAACGCTTTGGACTGACTGTGTAAAGGAACCGCTCGAACGGCCACCAACAATAGCCGACAGCGATCATCAGCGATGGATCAACTTTATCGATCTCATGAATTCAGCGCACGGCTTTGTTGCGGACCTTGCGCGAGCACATAAGTTGCGGTGGACAATCCCCGGTTGTCCAGGTCAACTTGCGAGTCCAGTATTCACCGTCGTTGTTTTTGCGGTGCCATCGTTTAACTCGGGTGTTTTCGTGTTGTCATCCCCGTTCGTCCTCGGCTTTTGTCTTTCCTGCCGAATCAACAGATTCAGGATTCGCGCGACGCGAAGAATGCAAGCCAATCTTTAGCGATAGCACCGATACGGAATCGGGGATCGGCCTGTACCTTGGGCCGCGCGCCGACACGCCAAGCAGCGATGCACTCCAGATACGGTGTGAAGATATGGCCGGAATGTGCAGCGCGCGCTCGAAACGATGAAGGTACGCTGCGCATGCAGCTGGCATAAACCCGCTGCCGCAACGATACCGGCAGCGTCTGCGCGGGGTCGTGCAGTACTTCGCTGGCCGCACCGCAGTCGTGAGTCAACACCGGCGTTCCAGCGGCATTCGATTCAGCGAAGACCAGACCAAAAGTTTCCGGCTTCAGGAAGTTGGGGTAGAAAACGCACAACGCCGATCGCAGTTGGTGGATGATGCTTGCGTGCGGCAATGCGCCGAGCCATTCCACACCGGGAATCGTGTGGGAATGCTGTGCCAAGTAGCCGGGATTGGCGATGCACAGCCGCAGTTCCGGAAGCTGCTGGCGGAGTTCGCGGAAGGCGTCGAGTGTATAACCGAGCGCCTTGTCGGGTGACGAGAAAAACACCAGCTTGGATCGATCCACCGGCGTGTCATCCGGGTTCAGAGCCTCATCGATCGGATTGTAAATAGTGTGCGTGCAGATGCACCGCCGATCGTTTTGACGACCCAGCAGTTGCTCGACCTGCGCGCGCTGGAATTCAGACACGCAAACGATCGTGATTGCCGTTTTCGGCAACACGGAAGTCACTTTCGCCAGACGCTGCGCCCGCTTCGAGCCGGAATCGATCAAGTCATGAATCCATAGCGACAACTTTGCGTTGGGGTACAACTGCGACACCACGGGCAGCAGCTGCGGATCGCGCAATACGACCACATGTTCCACATCCTTGCGCGCCGCGGGTGGACAATAACGACCTTCGGCTTGTCGTCGATTGTGCTGGACGACGCTGGCATCCAGCGCCTCGGCCACGCGCACTACGGAAGCCTCGGTGCCGCCCATCGCCTGCCGGCTCAGCGTCAGCTGGTCGTAAGGCGCAGGGCAAATGGGATCGAAAAATAAAATCCTGCTCATGCGGGAGAATAAATAATGGAAGGAAAGTCGGGTGGAGTGTTCGAGTTGAGACACCCGAGCACAGGCGATATAGAGGCCGATTCAGACGCCAGAGCAAAAATAATATCCGACCGGAAGTTTCAGATTCAGCGCAACCGGTAAATGTAATTCGCATATTTGCAGCCGCAGGGCTCATCGAAAAAGCACGCCAGCCTCCCGTATCGGTCAAGAACTTCGAGGTGGTTGTAAAGACTAAAATCGTCGCCATTCCGGCTTTACCCGCTCAAACGCTTCGAGCATTGAGGTGCACGTCAAACTCCGCAACAATCTGCTTTCAATGGACGACCACTTCCCGCTGACCGACACCCCGCCGCATGCCGACTGGCAGCGCAATCTCGCGGATGCGATAACCAAACCGGCGGAATTGCTGGCACTGCTGGAACTCGATCCGGACTTGCCGGCACTGGATGGTTCGGCATTGCGCGATTTTCCGCTGCGCGTGCCGCGCGGTTTCGCAGCGCGTATGCGGCGCGGCGATGCGCGCGATCCGCTGTTTCTGCAGGTCTGGCCGGCGAGTGCGGAGCAGCAGCCCACGCCGGGTTTTACGCGCGACGCCGTTGGCGATCTGGCAAAGCTGAAACCCGGCGGAGTCATCCACAAATATCATGGCCGCGCGCTGGTGATCGCCACCGGCGCCTGCGCGGTGCATTGCCGCTATTGTTTTCGTCGGCACTTTCCGTACGGCGAGGCGATCGCCGCACGCGGCCAGTGGCGCGAAACACTGACGCAGCTGGCGGCGGATGACAGCATCGAGGAAGCGATTCTTTCGGGCGGCGATCCGCTCGCGCTGAGCGACGATAAACTCGCAGCATTGGCTGCCGGACTTGATAAAATTCCGCATCTGCGCCGCTTGCGCCTGCATACGCGCGTGCCGGTGGTACTGCCGGAGCGGGTTGACTCGGTACTTTGCAGCTGGCTGTCGCAGAGCCGCCTGCAGAAAATCATCGTGCTGCATGTGAATCATCCGAACGAGATCGATGCAGCGGTCGGCGCGGCCTTGAATCGGCTGCGCGCGGCGGGTGCTACGCTGCTGAATCAGGCGGTGCTGCTGCGCGGCATCAACGATACGGCAGGCACGCAGATTGCCTTGTCCGAGAAGCTGTTTGCACAAGGTGTCATGCCGTACTATCTTCATCTCCTTGACCGCGTCGAGGGGGCGGGACATTTTGAAGTGGACTCATTGACGGCGGGTAATTTGATGCGCGAAATCTCTGCCCGGTTGCCCGGCTATCTCGTGCCGCGTTTGGTGCGCGAGATTGCGGGTGCGCCCGCCAAAACCCTGCTGCCGTGGTAGCGGATATGTCAGAAACGCCGGCGCTGGCGAAAGCCACGGGCGAGACCAGCACGACGCTGCTGATCGTGTCGACGCGCGAAGGCGTTGCCGGCCGCGTAGAAAGCTCAATGCGCAACGCCGGGCATCCAGTGCATGCGATCTGGACTTCCGATTTGCAGGAGTTCGAGAAAACCCTGCGCCGCACGCCAGCCGATCTGGTGATGTGCGAAAAGGACATGCCGCGCGCGGCGCACACCAGCGTCATCGCCATCTGCAAACAGATTTATCCGGACATGCCGGTGATTCTGCTGGCCAGCGAGCTTTCGGTGCCCAACACCTTGGCGGCACTGACGGCGGGCGCGGCTGATCTGTGCGCGCATGACGATGCCGCCGCCTTGCGTCATCTGGAACTGGTAGTGAACCGCGAACTGGGCAAGTTCAAGAATCTGCGTTCGCTGCGCCACATGCAAAAGCGCTTCGTCGATTTCCAGGCGCGCCATCAGCATATTTCTGCAACCACTTCGGATGCAATGGCCAGCCTGCAGGAAGGCATTCTGGCGAATGTGAACCTGGCCTTCGCGCATCTGCTGCACTACGACTCGCCGCATGAACTGGTGGAGCAGCCGCTGATCGATTTCATCGCCGTAGATCAACGCGCCAGGGTCAAGGAAAAGCTGCGCGATCTTTCCAACGGCAAGCACAGCACCGGCTCGCTGGAACTCGATTTCATCGGCCGTCGCGGCAAGGTTTCGGCAACGGCCAAGCTGTTCATCGGCAACGACAACGGCCAGAGCGTAATCGAGCTGCTGGTGCCTGGCGATGGTAGCGTCAAAGGCGCGCTGGCGGTGCCGCCAGCGGCCGGCCGCTCGTCCCGCACCCGCTTCGCCGAAGTGATCCAGGCCAAGCCCGACAACGAACGCGCGGCCAGAAGCGCAATGCTGGCGCATATCGATGGCTTCGACGCGCTCGAACGCCGCATCGGCTACGTGCAGGCGCTGGAAATCAAGATGGAAATTGCGCGCAGGCTGCATACCTGCCTCGGCCCACACGATCAATCCTTCGCGTTTTCGGCCGGCGAAGAATCGCTGCTGGTGCAACGCGACAGCTACCGCGAAATCGAGCAGTTCGCCGAAGCGATGGTGAAGCAGTTCAGCGCACAGCTGTTCCAGACCGATCGTCACGAAGCGCACGTTACGCTGACGATTGCGATCCATCCGCTGGCAGGCGCGGACGCGCCCGATCCGGTGATCGCAAAGCTGGTCGATGGCGTACGTCAGGCCTCGGCCAAGGGCGGCGATCGCGTCGTCATCGTCAGTGCCAATCCGCAAGGGCAGCAGGCCGAACAGGATATGGTGCAGCGCGCGGCGATGGTGCGCCGGGCGCTGGAATTCAATCGCCTGAAAGTCGCCTATCAATCGATCGCCAGCCTCGAAGGCGACGAACGCCGGCTGTTCGAGCTGATGGTGCGCATGGTCGACGATGCCGGCAAGGAATGGCAGGCGGCGGAGTTCCTGCCGGCCGCGGTGCAGGCCAAGCTGATGAAATTGGTCGATCGCTGGGTGATCAAGCGCACACTGCTGGCGATCACGCGCCGCGCGGCGGACGAAGCCGCGACGTTTTTTGTCAAGCTCTCGGAAGATTCGTTAACGCAGGCCGATGCCCTGGTCGAATGGCTCAAAACCGAACTCGGCAGCATTACGTTGCGCAACGACGAGCTGGTATTCCAGATTCAGGAAGTGATCGTGCAGGATCACGTCGGCAAGATCGCAGCGCTCAGCGCGCGACTGCGGGAAATGAATATCGGCCTGACGATCGATCATTTCGGAATCGGCAGTTCGTCGGCGCAATTGCTGGAAAAAATTCCGGTCACGTTCGTCAAGTTCCATGCTTCATTCATACAGGGTTTCGCCGAGCCGAATGTGCAGAAACGGCTGACGGAACTGGTCGAAGCCAGCCGTCAGCGCAGCATCAAGACCATCGTTTCGCACGTGGAAGATGCGCATGTGATGGCGCGGTTGTGGCAGATCGGCGTCAACTACATTCAGGGATTCCATGTGCAGGAACCCGAGGTGCTGCAGGTTTCCAGCGAGCAAGTGCGCGCCTGACGCGGACGATTTTCTCGCGCGATCAGCGCCGCGCGGAATTCACCGGAATTCGGTGGCGATCACACATCGATCGAATCAAGTCGATCGCGCCGGCTAACCCGCAATCAATCCAGCCGCTTCAGGCCGAATTCTGCAAGGCAGCGATGCGCACATCCAGCGGCGGATGGCTTGCAAACCAATCCTTGATGCCGCCGGCGATGCCGAACGCCTGCATGCCTTGCGGCAGCGTCGATGGCTCATGTATCGATTTCAGGCGTTCGAGCGCGGCCACCATTTTGCGCTTGCCGGCCAGGTGCGCACCGCCGGCGTCCGCGCGGAATTCGCGCTGACGCGAAAACCAGGCAACGATCATCGAAGCCAGCACGCCGAGCAGGATTTGCGTCACGATCGAGGTGATGTAATAGCCGATACCGACGCTGCCCTCGCGGTTGTCGCCGCGCTGCAAGGCGCTATCGACCACATAACCGACCACGCGCGACAGGAAAATCACGAAGGTGTTGAGTACGCCTTGCAGCAGCGTCAACGTCACCATATCGCCATTCGCAACGTGCGAAATTTCGTGGCCCAGCACGGCTTCGATCTCGTCCTGATTCATGCTTTGCAGCAGGCCGGAACTGATCGCCACCAGCGCGTTGTTGCGGCTCATGCCGGTGGCGAAAGCGTTCGGCTCCGGCGCCTGATAAATCGCAACTTCGGGAACGCCGATGCCGGCTGCGCGCGCTTCGCGCTCCACTGTGGCGAGCAGCCACGACTCGGCTGCACTGCTCGGCTGCGTGATGACCACCGCGCCGGTCGAGCGCTTGGCAATCCACTTCGACATCGCCAGCGAAATGAACGCGCCACCCATGCCGAACACCGCAGAAAACGCCAGCAGCATCGGCAGATTCAAGCCTTTTTGCGTGAGGAAGCGATCCACGCCGAGCACGCTGCAAACCACGCCGAGCACCAGCACTACGGCCAGATTGGTCAACAGGAACAGGAAAATGCGTTTCATGGTTTGAAGTCACTCGCTCGGGAATCAACACTCAAATCTTTTGGGATCGCGGCCCGAAACTCAAGCCCGGCAGTTCGCTCGAAAGTGCGCATCAGGCCGATTTTCAAGCCAGCTTCCCGGCCGGCACATTCAGCGCATCGACGCGCTGGAAACCGCGCGGCAGATGATTGCCGCGGCCGGCGCGTGCTCCGGCGTAATGTTCCAGATCGGCTGGCTTCAGCGTGAAGGTGCGTTTGCCGCTGACCAGTTCCAGCGCGCCGCCAGCGGGCACTACTGCGGCGGCGACAATGCGATCCTGCTCCTTCAGCCCGATCAGTTTGTTGCCCTTGCCTTTCGCCATTTCCGGCAGTTCACTCAAGGCGATCAGCAGCAAGCGGCCTTCGGCGGTGGCGATGGCGAAACGATCGCTCGCCGGGGTGCGCGTAGCGCAGGCGAATGGCGTGCCTTCGAGCGTCAGCGCCGCCTTGCCGGCGCGATTGCGCGCTTGCAGATCATCGAGCTTGGCGACGAAGCCATAGCCATCGCTGCCGCCGAGCACGAATTTATCCGCCGCATCGCCGAGCATCAGCGTGACGATCGCGGCACCCTCCTGTAGATCGAGCCGCGTGGTCACCGGCTCGCCCTGCGAACGCGCCGACGGCAGGTCGCGCGGATTCAGCGAATACGCACGGCCTTTGGAATCGAGCAGGATCAACACCTGATTGCTGCGGCCTTCCGCGGCGCATAAAAAGTCATCGCCGGATTTGTAGCTCAAGGCGGTGGCATCGATGCCGTGGCCTTTTGCACTGCGGATCCAGCCGGCTTTCGACAGCACCACGGTGATCGGTTCGGACGGCAAAATTTCCGAGGCTTCCAGCGCTACCGCCGCGGGTCGCGCGACGATCGGGCAGCGGCGTGCGTCACCATATTTTTTCGCGTCTTCGCTGAGTTCGTTGCCGGTGAGTTTTTTCAGCTTCGCTTCCGAGCCGAGCAGATCGACCAGCTTGTCGCGCTCGGCCGCGAGCTCGGCCTGTTCGCCGCGAATCTGCATTTCCTCGATCTTCTGCAAATGCCGCAGCCGCAGATCGAGAATCGACGTCGCCTGAATATCGGTGAGGCCGAAGCGCGCCATCAACTGCGCATGTGGATCGTCCTCGTAGCGGATGATGCGGATCACTTCATCGATGTTCAAATACGCGATCAGCAAGCCATCGAGAATATGCAGCCGCTCGTTGACCTTGCCGAGACGATGTTCGAGCCGGCGCCGCACCGTGGCCACGCGGTAGCCGAGCCATTCGACCAGAATCTCGCGCAGATTCTTCACCCGCGGACGGCCATCGAGGCCGATCATGTTGAGATTCACGCGCGCGGATTTTTCGAGGTCGGTGGTGGCGAACAGATGCGCCATCAGCGCGTCCGCATCGACCCGATTGCTGCGCGGAATGATGACGATACGCACCGGATTGGCATGATCGGATTCATCGCGCAAATCCTCGATCAGCGGCAGCTTTTTCGCGCGCATCTGCTCGGCGATCTGCTCCTGAATTTTCGCCGGCGACACCTGCTGCGGCAGATGCGTCACTACGATATTGCCGTCGTCCTCGCGCTCCCAGCGCGCGCGCATGCGCACTTGGCCGTTGCCGCTTTCGTAGAGTTTTTTCAGCTCGCCCGGATCGCTGATGATCTCGCAGCCGGTGGCGAAATCCGGCGCCGGTACCAGTTCGGCAATTTCATCGAAAGTGGCTTTCGGATTCTTCAGCAACAGCAGGCACGCGGCCACCAGTTCGCGCAGATTGTGCGGCGGAATATCGGTCGCCATGCCCACCGCGATGCCGGTGGTGCCGTTCACCAGAATGTTCGGCGTGCGCGCCGGCAGCAGCTTCGGCTCGTTCAAGGTGCCGTCGAAATTCGGCACCCAATCGGCCGTGCCCTGCTCCAACTCCGTCAACAAAGTCGAGGCGTAAGGCGTGAGCTTGGCCTCGGTGTAACGCATCGCCGCGAACGATTTCGGATCGTCCGCCGAACCCCAGTTGCCCTGCCCATCGACCAACGGATAGCGATACGCAAACGGCTGCGCCATCGTCACCATCGCTTCGTAGCAGGCGGAATCGCCGTGCGGATGGAATTTGCCGATCACATCGCCGACAGTGCGCGCGGATTTTTTCGGCTTGCTGGTGGACGAAAGCCCCAGCTCGCTCATTGCATAGACGATGCGCCGCTGCACCGGTTTCAAGCCATCCGCGATATGCGGCAGCGCGCGGTCCAGCACCACATACATCGAATAGTCGAGATACGCCTTTTCGGCAAAATCCCTAAGAGGCAGGCGTTCGGTTTCGGTGATTTCGGTCGTCACTTTCGTATTGATTCGTCGTATATGTAGAAAGCGGCACGCGGCCGCAAAAAGGTCTCAGGAAATGGCAGCGCGTAACGCAGTCCAGTTGCGATTCTCTACCCAGACGAAACCGCAACGGCCCCCGCTGCGCGCGGCCCATAGCTCGCCGATACGCTTCTTCTCCCGGCTGTCGGCGGTATCGGCGATGTGGCTGCCCTTGTACTCCACTGCCAACGTGCGGCCGTCTTCCAAGGCTAGTACGAAGTCCGGATAGAAGCGATCGCTGGAAGTCTGAAGCCAGAATGCGCCGGGCTTCTTCTCGATGTTTCGTATCCACCATTTCACGCCGGGCAGGGCGTTGGCGATGAGTTCCGCGCACTCGAACTCCTCACCGTGCGACTTGAGATTGCCGATGACGGGAAAGAAGTGCCGCTTGAGACGGATTGCTCCGGCATAGGCCGTGTCGTAGGCGTAGCGTCCCGCCGCAAACTCGACGCGATGCTCGTCTGGACGCAGCTCAAATTGGTCCGGAATCGCCAGCAAGTCGCCGAACTGCTTCTGCTTGCAGACTTTCAGCCCCGCCACCAGCTTGCGTTCCAGCGCGCCGCGCAGACGGAACTTGCGGAATGCAAGTTCGTCGATGTCGAACCCTCGGTGCTTCAGCAGATGCTGGATCGCAGCATCGAGCCACGCCACCTTCTGTGGCCGGTCCGCGTATGGAAACGGCAGGTTGCGATCCAACCATCCCACCAGCTCG
>CAJCJH010000108.1 GCA_903970615.1 Rhodospirillales bacterium | reverse complement strand
CGCTTATGACTGCTGGTTGATGGCACCGGTTCGCAGCAAGGCGGCCGCAACCGCTGCGCGATCGAATTCGGCTTCGCAGACCAGTTCTTGCTGCGAATCGAGCAGCACCGGAATGCGGTGGCAATAACGCTCGCGCCATTCGTTCCGGCTATCCACATCGACCCATTCCAGCAGCGGCGTCAGCCGCGGAAACGCGGTGAGCAATTCGTCGCAGAATTCATCACAGAGATGACAACCCGGCCGGCTCAGCAGCAGCCAGCTTGAGGTTTTCGTCGACATCTTTTTGATCCCAGGTTTTGATCTCAGGACTTCAGGATTTCGGCGGCACCTGCAAAGCCAGGAACAGCGGCGCGCCGTCGCGCTGCACCAACATCGGCACGGTTTGGCCGGGCGTCAGGCGGCCGATGACTTCGTTGTAACGCTCGACATTTTCCACGTCCTGACCGGCGATCGACAAAATCACATCGCCGCTGAGAATGCCGGCATCACGCGCCGGCCCTGGCGTCACGCCGGCAACCTTGACACCGCCCGAAACGATGCGCGCGGATTTGCGCTCATCGTCGCTGAGACTCTTGATCGTCAAACCGAGCGGCTTGCCGGAATCGCCAAGTCCGCGCGGCGGCGTTTTATCCGGCTGCGGCGCCGGGCTGTCCAACGGCTTCTGATCTTGATCCGCATCCTGCCCTTGATCCTGATTGTCCAGCGAGCCGGCTTCCAGCTTGATCTTGATCTGCTTGCCGTCGCGCAATAAATCGAGTGTCACCACGTCACCGGGCGACGTGTTGCCGACCAGCGGCGGCAGATCGCTGGAGGTCGTCAGCTCGACATCGTTGAAGCGCAGTATCACATCGCCGGCCTTGACGCCGGACTGCTGCGCCGGGCTATCCGGCAGCACTTTCGCCACCAGCGCGCCGCCGGGCTTGCTCATGCCGAACGACGTCGCCAGATTGCGATCAATTTTCTGCACCACCACGCCGAGCCAGCCGCGCGTGACCTTGCCTTTATCCTTCAACTCGCGCGCAACCTTGGTGGCGACGTCGATCGGAATTGAAAACGCTACGCCCATGAAGCCGCCGGTCTGACTATAAATCTGCGAATTCACGCCAATCACTTCGCCGCGCATGTTGAACAGCGGTCCGCCGGAATTGCCGGGATTGATCGCCGCGTCGGTTTGAATGAACGGCACATATTGTTCGGTATCGAGATTGCGGCCCTTGGCGGAAACGATGCCGGAGGTTACCGTGTAATCGAAGCCAAACGGCGAGCCGATGGCGACCACCCATTCGCCGACGCGGATTTTCCTGATGTCGGCGATCTTCACCGCGGGCAGACCGCTGGCGTCGATCTTCAGCAGCGCGATGTCGCTGCGCTCGTCGCTGCCGACCACCGTTGCAGGCAACTGGCGCCGGTCCGACAGGGTCACGACGACTTCTTTGGAACCCTTGACGACGTGATGGTTGGTGAGAATGTAGCCGTCGTCGGACAAGATGAAACCCGAGCCGAGCGATTGCTCGTTGCCCTGCTGACCGTCGTCGTTATCCGCACCATCCGGCGCGTCGGTTGGGGCGGATGCATCGTCCGGAGTTTGCTCTGCGCCCGGATCGCCCTTCGCCGGCGGTGCCTTGCCTTGGCCGTTCTGATCGAGGAATTTTTTCAGCCAGTCGGGCAGTTTGTTGTTGTCATTTGGTGCATCGTCGCTAGGCACATCTGGTGGATCGGGATTTTCCGGCACGGCGCTGATGTTCACCACCGATGGGCTGACCTGCTGCACCAGATCGGCAAAATCCGGCAGATTGCCATTGCCGTGACCGCCGCAGCCGGCCAGCGCAACCGATGACGCGAAACCCGCTGCCCGCAAAAATCCCGAGACACTGCGCCGCATTCAAAAGCTCCATCAAAAGCTGCCTGACCAAGCGATTGCCGTCGCAGGCGGATCAATCCGAGTAGCAAGTTGAACACGCCCAATGCCGCCGGGCAACCGCGCCAGCACTTGATTCAAGGGTGATGAATCGCTGGAGCCGCTGGTGCTGCATCGGCGGCATCCGGCGTGAACACCGGGCTGACGTTATCGCCGATCATGCGGATGGTTGCCGAAGGCACTTCACCAACAATCGTGATGTGGTAATCGCCCACCATGCGGCCATAAGCCTGCACCGAGCCGACGTGGGAAATGCCGCTGAAAGTCTTGTCGGCGTGCGGCGGGTGAATGGCGCTGAACACCGAAACCGACGCGAGGCCATCCGACAGCAGCAGATGCTCCATCTGCCCCGGCTGATCGTTCGGCAGCGGCTTCTGCTCGTGCGAAATCACGCGGAAGCCGGGCGGCAAGCGACCAAACGAAACCTGCGAATTTTCAGGTTTCTCGTCCGCTGCGGGCGCAAGGTTCAGCGGCTTTTCGTTGTTCGTCACCAGGCTGAATTTCGAGGTGTCGATCTCGGTGTCAAACGCGGCATCCGCAATCGTTTGCGGAAAGCTCACTTCGGTGAACATCAGCTGTTCCAGCATTTCGCCTTGCGGCCCGACCATGCTGATCTTCAGCGGAATATGCGTGGCCTTGTCATACCAGACCTCATAGCCAAAACGGTAAGCATCGCGCGGTGCCACCAGAATGCCGACGCAGGAGCGGTTAGCGATGCGGTCGCCACCTTCGTCGACGAAGCGATACCAGGAAGCCAGTTGCGCGAGGCGCTCGGCTGTCATTTGTGTGAGCACGCCTTTCAAGGTGGGGCGCTCGCGCATCACCGTTCGGCCTTTCGGCAGCACCCAGATCACGCGATCGTCGGTACGCAGCAGCTGCACCGGATCGCCGGTCATGTTGGAAATGCGTTCGCGCTCGCTGCCATTGAGGAAGCGATGCTGCACTTTGAACACCTCGAACTGGTCGGCACCGCGATAGACCGCAACGCCTTCGTAGGTGACTGTTCGCGCCGCGTCGGCAGCGCGGGTCAGGTTTGCCGAGAGTTCATCTGCAAACACTTCATTGGCGGCGGCGAACCCGAACGCGGCCGCACAGAACAGCAGCTGCCTCATGGAATCAGCGCGACTCGCTGACTGAACGGTAATCGACATTGTGCGCGGCGATCCGGGCATAACCCAGTTCGCCATTCATGCCCTGCTCGGCGCGCGAATTATTGTGCTCGATCATGTATCCGCTGAGTTCACGCGCCGCCTCGGGATTGAGCTGCGCCCAGCGCGTTTCGGTAGGTTCCTGACTGCTGGTGGTGAAGTCTTGCGTCGAGACCGGAACCATATCGCCGCGATTGCTACCGATATTGCTGTTACTACCGGCTTGCAGCTTGCTGACTGCATCGTCGCTGGCGACAGCACTAGCCGACGATGCCCACGGCAAAGCGCCGTTGCCGATCCAGACCCGACCGCTCGCCAGCGCAATCATGGCTACCGATGCGGCGGCGGCCCAGCCGATCAGCGGACGCGAGCGGCGCGTGCGCAGGGGTGCAGCATCGAGCTTGCGGATTGGCAAGCTGACCACCTTGGGATGATCCGGCAAGCGGTTTGCCGAAACTGGAAGCGCTTTCACCCCTTCCAGCGGCGCCATCTCGCCGAGATTGGCCATCACGCCTGCGCAAAACGAATCCGCATCGGCGCAATCATGCGGCGGCTGCATCGCTTTTCCAGCCAGCACTTCATGCACCAGATTCATGCGGCTCCATTGCTGCATCAACGCGGATGGGTCCGGAAATGCCAGAAGCTCACGCACTTCCCCGGCCGAGCATTCGCCATCCAGAAGTGCCGAAATCAATTCACTCGCCATCGCGTCACCCGAACTTCGTTAAGCCACTGAACTTCATGCCTTAATAAACCATTCGCCCAGAAGAAAGTTCCCGCTTTGTTAAGTAAAGTTTACCGAGCCGGTCAGCTTTACCGCTTCAATTCAATAGCGGCTGGATCACCTGATCGATCGTTTCGCGCGCGCGGAATATCCGCGAACGCACGGTGCCGATCGGGCAGTTCATGACCTCCGCGATTTCCTCGTAACTGAGTCCTTCGAGTTCGCGCAGCGTAATCGCCTGACGCAGATCGGCCGGCAGTTTGCTGATGACCTCGGCGACTTTCTGCTTGATCTCATCCGACAGCAGCATCGACTCCGGCGTATCCACGTCGCTCAGCTGTTCGGTGTGGCCATAGAGTTCGGCGTCGGCAATATCGATGTCGTGACTCGCCGGCCGGCGGCCGCGCGACACCAGATAATTCTTGGCGGTATTGATACCGATACGATAAAGCCAGGTATAGAACGCGCTTTGGCCGCGGAATGCATTGAGCGCGCGATAGGCCTTGATGAAGGTTTCCTGCGCCACATCCTGCGCATCGCCCTCGCCGACCAGCCGGCCGACCAGTTGTACGATCTTGTGCTGGTATTTGCGCACCAGCAATTCAAAGGCGCGCTGATTGCCTTCTTGCGCGAGAGCGACCAGTTGTTCGTCTGTTTGTTGTTCGCTCATTCCTGCGTCTGTTTCCGCCCCAGAAGCACACGGCAGCCAGTGGTTGGAAATCCGGATAAACTGGCTTGAAAGCTTTGGCAACCCGGCGCTTGATGGTCGACATTCTAACAAGCTCGCTGCCGCAATCGCTGAATAATTTCCGCCAAATAGCCGATAACTTGCCAATAATCCGCTTGAGTTCCATCGTGAAATCGAATGATGCTGCATCCGCCGAAGTCCTGATTCTCGGCAGTGGTGCTGCGGGTTTATCGGCCGCACTGCGTTTGGCGCAGGCCGGCCGCAAGGTCTGCGTGGTTTCCAAAGGCACACTCGCGGGCGGCAGCACCTTGTGGGCGCAAGGCGGCATTTCCGCGGTGCTGCACGAAGACGATTCGGTCGAAGCGCATGTGCGCGACACGCTCATCGCCGGCGCCGGCCTATGCGATGAAGCCGCGGTGAATTTCACCGTCGAGCGCGGGCCTGGCTGCATCGAATGGCTGATCGAACAAGGCGTGGTTTTCACCCAGGCCGAAGGCGAAGATCGCGGCCAGCGCCTGCACCTGACGCGCGAAGGCGGCCACAGCCATCGGCGCATCGTGCATGCGGCCGATGCCACAGGCCGCGCAGTCGAAACCACACTGGCTGCACTCGCGCAATCGCATCCGAATATCCTCGTCCGCGAACAGGGCGTAGCGATCGATCTGATCGTCGACAAAGCCGCGAAGCGCGTGCTCGGCGCTTATCTGCTCGATCGCCGCAGTGGCCGCATCGAAACGGTTCGCGCCAAGGCGGTGATACTCGCCACCGGCGGCGCCAATCAGGTGTATCTGTATTCGACCAATCAGTTCGGCGCATCCGGCGACGGCATTGCGATGGCCTGGCGCGCCGGCTGCCGCGTCGCCAACATGGAATTCATGCAGTTTCACCCGACCACGCTGTATCACCGCGACTCGCGTTCATTCCTGATCTCGGAAGCGCTGCGCGGCGAAGGCGCACTGTTGAAGCTGCCGAATGCCGATGGCAGCGCCGGCGAACGCTTCATGCCACGCTTCGACGAACGTGGCGAACTCGCCCCGCGTGACATCGTCGCACGCGCCATCGATCACGAGATGAAACGCCTCGGCATCAAGCATGTGCTGCTCGACATCAGCCACAAGCCGGCCGAATTCATCCGCGAACATTTTCCGTCGATCTACCAGCATTGCTTGAGCCTCGGCCTCGACATCACGCGCGAACCGATTCCGGTGGTGCCGTCGGCGCACTTCACTTGCGGCGGCGTGGTCACCGACTTGCGCGCGCGCACCGACGTGATCGGCCTTTATGCGGCAGGCGAAGTCGCCTGCACCGGCCTGCACGGTGCCAATCGTCTGGCGAGCAATTCGCTGCTGGAATGTCTGGTATTCGCCGATGCCGCCGCTGAAGATCTGATCCGCGAACTGCCGAATCTGCCCGAACCGCCGGCCTTGAAACCGTGGGATGAATCGCGCGTATCGAGTTCCGATGAAGATGTCGTCGTCAGCCACAACTGGCTCGAACTGCGCACCTTCATGTGGGACTACGTCGGCATCGTGCGCACCAGCAAGCGCCTACTGCGCGCGCAGCATCGGGTTGATCTGCTGCGGCGCGAAATCGTCGAGTTCTATCGGCATTATCGGGTGACTCATCACCTGATCGAGCTGCGCAACCTGGTCACCGTCGCCGAACTGATCGTGCGTTCGGCGCTGGAACGGCGCGAAAGCCGCGGCCTGCATTTCACCTCCGACTTTCCGCAGACCGACGCCGTCGCCAAGCCCACCATTTTAGTACCGTGATCGCAGCCAAGCCCGCACGAACGACCGCAGTGGTTTTATGCGGCGGCGGCGGCACACGGCTTGGCGGTACCGATAAACCTTTGCGCGACTGCGCCGGAAAATTGCTGATTGCGCGCGTGCTCGATCGCGTTGCGCCGCAGGTTGCGCATATCATCATCAGCGCGAATCGCAATCTCGATCGATACCGAAGTTTCGCGCCGACGATCGTTGATGATGCAGCCTTTGAGAGCTGCGGTCCGTTAGCCGGATTGCTGGCCGGGCTCGATGCGGCGATCACCGATGATGTGCTTTGCGTGCCCGGCGATGCACCGCTGCTGCCGCAGGACTTGTTGCAAAGACTCACGCAGGCACGCACTCAGTCTTCCGGCGCAGCCCTTGCCTTTGCGCACGATAGCCACGGCCCGCAACCGTTGTGCTGCCTGCTCCAGCGCAAGCTGCGCGATGATTTGCGCGCCTACTTGCACGGCGGCGGCCGCACGCCGCGCGAATGGTCTCAGCGCCACCGCAGTGCCGTCGCCGATTTCAGCGATGCCCCCGACTGGGTTTGGAGCATCAACACCGAGCCGCAGTGGCTGGTGGTGGAACAGCAACTCAAGACCATGCAACGCGCATGATTTCGCTTGAAGACGCGCTCGCGGCATACGCAAAACACCTGCGCGCGATGTCTGCCGAAACCATCGCCATCGCAGACTCCGCCAATCGCGTGCTGGCTGAAAGTGTCACTGCGCTAACTGATCTGCCGAGGATCGACCAGAGTGCGATGGATGGCTACGCCTTGCGCGCGGCGGATATCGAAACGGCAAGCGCCGATGCGCCGATGCATCTGCCCATCACGCAGCAGATTGTCGCCGGCGCACACGAATGCCTGAGGCCACTCGCCGCTGGCACGGCTGCACGCATTCTCACCGGCGCACCACTGCCGCCCGGCGCAGATACCGTGATTCCGCAGGAGCGTGTACATCGCACTGGCGATCAACTGGTGTTCAGCGAAGCTTATGCCACTAACCGGAACATTCGCTGGCGCGGCGAGGAACTGCAGGCAGGTGCGACCATCGCCCGCGCCGGACAACGCATCACTCCTGGCTTGCTGGCCTCGCTCATCAACGCCGGCCTTGACCGGGTGCGCGTACATCGTCGGCCAAACATCCGCGTGCTGATTACCGGCGACGAAGTGCGCCCCGCCGGAAGCAAGCTTGCGCCCGGCGAGATTCCGGACAGCAATGGCCCGCTGGTCTGCGCCATGCTGCAACGCTGGGGTTCGCTGGCACCGCGCGTCGACTATGTTATGGATACCGAAGCCGCCGTGCGTGAAGCGCTATCGCAGGGTTTGGCCGAAGCCGATCTGCTGATCACTTGCGGCGGTGCATCGGTCGGCGATCACGACTTCGTCGTGGCCGCTGCTGAACAACTCGGCGTACAGCGCGTTTTCTGGAAAGTCGCGCAGAAACCCGGCAAGCCGATGTTCTTCGGCGTGCTCGAACAAGCCGGACGACAAGCCACGCTGATAGCACTGCCCGGCAATCCGGGTGCGGTGCTGATCGGCCTCTGCCTGCATGTGCAGCGCGTGCTTGAACTGCTGCAAGGCATCGCGCATCCGGCGCCGCATTGGGCGATCGGCGTGGTGACCGAAACCCTCGAGGCCGATTCCCAGCGCAGCCGCCTCGTGCGCATGCAGATGCACCACGATGCCAATGGTGTTGCGCAACTACTGCCGCTGCCGAAGCAGGATTCGCACATGCTGAGCAATCTGGAAAGCGCTGATGTGCTGGTGTGGATTCCGGCGGGGACTATGCGAATCGAAACCGGGACAAGACTATGCTGGATGAGTCTGCCGGCGTAATCGCAAGCGGCACCGATGACGGCCGCCTATCCTGTTGGAGTGCAGGCAGGAATAGATGGCTGATCATGCGAGATCGATTCGCCGAAAAAGAACCCTTCCGCGATCATCGAAACGCTCAAACCTCAGCGCTTTCCGGCACCTTCGATCCCAGCAGAATACGCGCCCGCAAACGCCGCAATGCATCCGCCGGCAGTTCATCGCCCCACAGCACGCGCGCGCGGATCTTGCCGCTGGCGAGCTGGAAGCGGATCACGATCAATGCCGCGTTGACGAAACTGCCGGGCAACAGACTGGCATGCTCCGATGTGGCCGCCGTTTCCACCGTCCAGCTGCCATCACCATGCGCGATCAATCGTCGCAAGGCGCGCGGTCCATACCCGAAAGCCGCATGCCGCCGCAGCGAAGCCCAGGACGCGATGAACAAAGCCAGCAGAATGAGCATCACCACTTTCTGCGGATGCGCCAGCAACATCAGCACGATGGCCAGCACATGCAGCACCACCACCACGCCCACCGCGCGCAGGGAAGGCGCCAACGTCAGATCAAGCGTTGCCGAGGAGTCGTTGTAGGACATCACTGAATTTTGCAGGCGGCTCTGCGTGGCCGATCACCCAACTCCACAGATCGGGATCTTCGCAATCGAGCAGTTGCAGGAACAAAGCCTGCTCCGCTTCGGGCGCAATGGCGAAACGCCGGTCGAGATAGCGTTCCAGCAGCATGTCCAGCTCCTTCATCCCGCGACGACAGCGCCAGCGCAGGCGCGCCTTGTCGGCAGGTGGATTGACGGCGGATTGCATCGGCGGCTCGGTCGAACGTGGAGACTCAATAGTTGTTGAGCTGAAACTGCCCGCTAATGATACCGGGTCGAGACCGCTTCACACCTGAGCAACAGGGACTGTCAGAAATTCCGTGTGTGAGCCGGTTGGTGTAATCAATCGGTCAGCGTGAAGGGTTCGCCGAACTGGATAGCGAGTTGTGCTCTTGCAGCGTGCCACGTAACGGGTGGGTTCTTCCAGTTCTCGGTGATGTGTCGCAGCGCCAGCCAGATCAGCTCGGTGGCGGCCTGATCGTTCGGGAAATGGCCTTTGTCGCGGATCGCCTTTCGGACCGAGGCATTGAGGCTCTTGGTCGCGTTGGTCGTGTCCCCCAGGGGGACTTCCTTCAGGGCGTAGGTGATCTTTCTAACATCCGCCGGAGACTTGAAGAACGGAATCACAGCTTCCCAGTTGCGACGCCAGCTCTGCGCAATGACGGGGTACTTCCGTACCCAGAGGCTTTGGTCGAAGGCTTCCAATTCGTGAGCAGTCGTCCCGGCGTTATTGGCCCGGTAGATTGGTTTGAGTGCTGCGGCGATCGGTTTAAGTTCGTTCCACGACGCAAACTGCGTCGAATAGCGGATCGGATGAACAATACAGGTCTGGACGACGGTTTCGGGAAACACCGCCGTGATGGCTTCCGGAAAGCCCTTCAGGCCATCGACGAAAGCAATCAGGATGTCATGGGTGGGTTCCGCGCCTTGATCTCGTTCACCACGCGTAGCCAGAATTTGTCGCCTTCGGTTTGTTCGATCCACAGGCCGAGCACTTCCTTCTTCAGATCACCGATCAAATCGCCTGAATCCAGTATCGTTTTCGGGTTTCGACCCGCCAGCAGTGAATCCAGTCACTCAGCCGTAACGGTAACGTGTCCTTCCTTGCCCTAAGGGCAGTGTATGGCTCAACACAAGGAAATCCTGACAGGCTCGCGTCTTTTTCGGCATTGTGAGGGCAAACTTTCGGGAACATTGCGAAGCTTGATCGCCGGGATCGGTTTTGCCCCGGCCATTCGATTTCCATCGCCGATGTCGGGTTTCATCGACCAACCTCGTTCTTCCTGTTGATCCGAAATATTTCGGTTGATAGGGAGCGGCTCGATGAAACTGCAATCCAAATTGGCCACGCTGGGTTTGGCGCTGGCAATGACGCAACTCGCAGCCTGCGCCGGCATGGGCGGCGGCAGCGATCCGGTGGTCGATAACTCGCACACTTCGCAGGCGCTCGACGCACTGCCGCGGCATACCGGTCCGAAGCGGATCGTCACCATTTACGAATTCCGCTCCAGCGTACCGGAAGTGCAGGCCGGAGGCGCCACCGATATGTTCACCACGGCGCTGATCAAATCGGGCGCTTTCGCGGTGGCGGAACGCAGCCGGCTGGCCCAAGGCGTGATGGCGGAAAAGCAGCTGAATGCTTCGGGCACAGCGGCGGGCAGCAGTGCAGCGAACAAGGTTGCCGGTGCCGACTATATTTTCGAGGGCACGGTTTCGGAGGCCAATCAAAGCGGCAGCCAGAATGGTGGCGGCCTCAGTTTCGGCGGGCTGAATCTCGGCGGCGGCAATAACAAGGACAGTATCGGCGTCGATGTCCGCATCGTCGATGCGAGCAATGGTCTGGTGATCGACTCGGTCGATGTGCAGAAGAATGTGGGCTCGACGCAAACCAGCGTCTCCGGTCTTGGCTCGCTGATCGGCAGCGTCGCCGGCCGGCCGGTCGATGCGAACGTGCAGACCGGGCGCCGCGAAGGTGTCGATCAGGCCGTGCGCGCGTGTATGGAATCCGCCGTCGCCGAGCTGGTGAAACGCTACAGCGTGGAATGAAACCATTCGCAAGCAGCGGTTGTGGCCATGCGCTTGCTTCATTGCTGATGCTGGCGGGCCTGATGGACGCTACCGCTGTCTGCGCGCAGGCGCTACCGCAAACGCAGGCCCGGTCTCAAGCGCAACATCAAATATGGGCTGCGCCGTTTGCTGCTGCGGAAGCCGCGGCGCCGATCAATCTGCTGTATGCGGATTACGGCGCGCAGCCTTTGATCGCCTTCACACCCGGCGACGCGCCGGGGCGCTGGTTTGCCGCAGCGCAATTGGCCGGCTGGAGCGAACACGGTTTTCGACTGGTGTTGTGGCATCGGGCCAACCCCGCGCGGCTACGGGTGTGGGCGGTGGATGGCGATCCGTTTGCGCCGCTGGCACCACGCTACGAACTGGCCTTGACCTCCACCTTGCGCTTCGACGGCGAGCCGCGCTTCGGCCACGCCTACGCAGCGCTGTTATCGCCTGCGCCATCCGCGCACACGCCGGCATTGCTGTTCGAGTGGACTTCCGCCGACGCCGCACCGGCCGGGCCGGAGCCTTTGTTGGTGCAGATCGACAGCCTCGTCGCCGGCAACGACTACGCACTGCCGGGCTTGCTCGGCCGCGGGCCTCCGCCGGATTTGATCCCGCCGCAGAACCGCTCGCTGCCACGCACACCTTGATCGCCACCTCATCAATCCCTCTCGCGGAACACTGATATGAAACTTCGCAATCGACCGAAATCATCCGAACGCTCGTGCCCCTCCAATTCGATAGTGGCCGCTATCGGAATCGTCTCGACGATCGGCCTGCTGATGACGGTATCGCCGGTATCGGCGCAGACCTCCGCCTGCACCGGCGACATTGCAACCTGCCAAGCCACACCGCAATCCACGCCACAGACTGCGTATGGTCAGCCGGCCACCGGCGCGGCAACGAGTGGCTATGGCAGCAGCACGCCGGGCTACGGCAGTTCCACTCCGGCTTACGGCAGCAACACTCCGGCCTATGGTTCGTCTGGATACGGCAGTTCCTCCAGCTCGGGTTATGGCACGTCGAGCTATGGCAACAGTGGCGCTGCATCGTCCGTGCAAGGCGCGCCGGCGAGTTCGCTGGGTCAGCGCGGCGGCGCAAGTTCGTATGGTTCATCCAGTTATGGCCAGCAAGCCTCGCCTTATGGCGCAAGTTCCGCCGGCGGCTTTGCCGCGCAAGCAGCGCAGGCCAGCAGCGGACCTTGTAGCGCACGGCTGCTCGATGACCGCAGCACGATCGCGCTGGGCGATAGCGCCGGTGATCGCAAGCATGTCGCGCTTGGTCAGGATCATGTGCAGCAGATCTTCACTTCGCCGGACGGCGCCTGGGCAGTGGCGGTTTTCAAGGTGCGCGGCCGTACGCAATACGGTGCGGTGGTGCTCGATCTCGCGCATTGCGCGCAGAGCGATTCGGTCGATTTGACCAACGCTGCCGATGCTGCCGAATTCAACGGCACCGAAGTCGCGCTGACTTCAAAAAGCGGCACCAACCAAAGCCTGAGCCTGAAGCCGGCGCAACCCTGAGCCGCACGCTTCGAGCAGTCCTCTCATCCCTCAAACCATCGCCGACGCGATTCCGGAGATTCAACATGAAACAGGCACTTTCTTCAGGCGCTGCAATGCCTCGAATGGTCCAGCGATCGTTGCTGGCGTTCGCAGCGCTGATCGTTTTTCCGAACGCTATCGATTGCTGGTTCGCCGCAGCCCAAGCGGATCAGGCCTCGCAATTGCCGCTGGCGCCCGGTGCGAAATTCAGCGCGACCGTGGACGGCAAGCCGTTCGCCGCAAACTGGGCCGGCACGGTGCAAACCACGATCGCCGGCAAGGATGCGCTGAACGTCACCGGACATGTCGGCGAAGGCGTCGACAGCAAGTTCATCAACTGCAGCATCGTCGCGCCGAAAGTCGGCAGCTTTCCGTTCGGCGGCAGCGGCTTTGCGAAAACCAGCTGCTCGTATCACGCCGGCAGCGACATCTTCAACGGTACCTTCGCGCTCAAAAGCGGCGTGATCGAAATCACGCAACTCGATGCGGCCGGCAACACCGTCAGCGGCACGTTCAGCGGCAGCGGCCACAACATGGCCGGCGACAAGACGATGAGTGTTACCGACGGCCACTTCGAGAAGATTCCGCTGGGCCAGCAGAGCCGCCTGCCATGAGCCGCCGCACCTTCCTTCCTCACTCTGGAGCAATCGCAATGTCGATCCATTCCGTCCTCGCTGCCGTTGTACTTGTCGTTGCAAGCAGTGCACTTGCACAACCGGTGCCGCAGACGATGCAGCCGGCGTTGACGGTGCAGCAGAACCATCCCATCGCAACCGCTAGCCAGGGCGGCACGAAACTTCCGCCCGGTGCTGCGTACTTGCTGGTGCAAGCGGTTTCGTCGAAAGCGACCATCATCGAGCACAGCGATCAATGCTGCGGCAACAAGATCGACACCCAGGTGGATGGCATTACCGTGCAGTGCCCGGCGCAGCTGGTGATTTCGGCGCAGGCATCGATCGGCATTGCCGGGCCGGCGCTGTTCGAGTCGTATCTGCTCGCACCCGATGGCAGCAAGCAGACCTGGGTGAAAGGTGCTCAGATCGACGCCAGGCCGCCGCTGCCGTATCGGGTGCCGACGCATGGCGAATACAAACTGGCGACCACGTCGTTCGACCAGACGCTGACGCTGGTGATGAACGTGACCATCAACGGCAAGACCACGCACATGGAAGTGCCGCAACACTTCAGCGTGGTCTGCCAGGGCTTCAAACCCTGAAGCCGAAAGCCGGCCTTCAAACGCCAATAATCAATTCCAAGGATCAGCATGAAAATCGCCGGCCTGATGGCATTCGTACTCGCTGCCCTGCTCGGCGCGATGACCGCAGCGGCGGCGCCAGCGGATTTCTCTGCGCTCGCCGCACCGAAAATCGGGCTGATCCAATCCGCGCCGCATGTCTATGCGCTGAAAGCGGAGACGCGGATGGCAGACCTGCAGGCACTCGCCGATACCGATTTCGTGCTCGCCAGCAATGGCAAGCAGGTGCCGGTATCGCTGCTGCACACGCTGCAGGCGATTCACAATCTGGACAGTCAGCCGCGGCCGCAACCAACGCTGATGATGCACAAGGTCGATGTCAACGCGGTACCGAAGCTGACGTTGAGCAAGTCGCAAACCGATTTCGGCGCGCTGCTGCAACTGCCGAAGGAAACCGTGCTGAGCACGCCCGGCGGACGCCGCTTCACGGTGGAACAACTGCGGCTGCTGCAACCACAGATCGAAGTGCATATCGGCCGGCCGCTGGCCAGCGTGCATCCATATCTGACACCGGATGGCCCGGTGCAGATGATCGCGCACGGCACAAAACCCGATGCGCTGCTGAAGCTGCCGGACAACACCGTGCTGCAAAGTCCGTCGGGCAAGCGCATCAGCGTCGGCGAACTGCGGCAGTATCTTCACGATCATCCGCATTCGGGCGCTGCCACACCGAAGCCACGACACGCACAGCTCGATTCGCTATTGCCGATCGCGGCCGCGCTGACACCGCCACATCATTCCAATCGGCAAATGCAGCAAGATCGCGCCGCCGACATGCTGCTCGGCGCGCTCGGCATTGGCGATGCGCAAGCCAGCACGCAGGGCATCGTCGATGACGCACTGTCGCTGATCGCCAATGTGCTCTCGCTGGTGCCACCCGGCGCGCCATCGCCAATTCCCATCACCAGCTCGGATGTTACCGCGGTGCAGGGCATACTCGATAGCTGCTTTGGTGCGGGCAAGTCACTGCAGGCCTGCATCGATCAAGTCACCGATCATCAGTTCACCAGCGACATCGGCCTGCTATTCAAGATCATCAAGGATTTCGGTCCGCCGGTGAGCTATGGCGATCTGCTGCTGGATGCCGGCGAAGCCTTCATCTGCCTCGGTGCGCAGCTGATTTTTGACTTCGATGTCTGCGCATTACTGAAGGACCTGATCGAGGTTGCGGAAGGCGTTTACGATGCTGCCAAGGCGGTGGTCGAGTTTGTGGAAGATGTGGGCTGCGCAATCGTGGGCTGTGATAACGACACACCCGAACTGACGGACGCGCAGATCGAACAGCAATACTTTGCGCCTTCTGTGCCGGCAGCCGTGACTGTGCTCGAAACCTGTATCGACGAGCCGTGCAAGGCCAGCCACGACTGGTTCAGTAATTTCAGCAATCCCTACTGGCATGAGACTTACGGGGATAACGCGGCGTACCAGATGTTCATGGATCAAGTCATCGGATCATGGACCGTGGATTTACTGGGCAAGCTGCTGTCGCCAGCCAATGGCGCGCCCGGCAAGTTGCAGTCCGCACGCGATAGTTACTGGAAACACATTCAGGCGGAAATCCCGCTGAATATTTCCGCCGCCGAGAATGATCGAAACAATTGTCTCGGCTGGCTCAGCAGTGCCGCGAATGGACTGGTCTCGAACTACGACTACTGGTTCTACTACGGCCACAGCAACGACCAGGCGACTGTCGACAAGCAGCGGACACAGACGCCGGATGGAAAGACGGCGCTGCCGGAAAGCAACGAGCATTGGTGCGCGAACACGCTCGGGCCGGAGGTGCACCAGCTGATCCAGACGGCGGTGCCGCACCACTACCAGGATATCGGCTGTCCCGCGAACGCCAGTACGCATCTGTGCACGACACCCGATGCTGAAACCCAATGCCTGGCCTTCACCCAATCGCTGCCTTCGGATGTAGCAGGCGTTGCGATCGGCCCAGTCTGCACGCTCGATCCGGCCTGGGTCGCCGGCGATCTCGCTAAAAACGGCTGTACCGCCAGCGGCACGCAATTCGTCTGCGCGAGTCCCGCGGCATTCCAGTATTGCCAGACGGATACGAAGAAATATGGCTTGCCCCAAGGTACGCAATGCTTCGTCGCACCGGATGTTGCCGCCAACGCCACGCTGGCGCAGTTGAATGCGTCCAAGCCGGGCAGTTGCAGCCGCAGCGGCACCAATCCGATCACTATCACCTGCGCGCGGGATCGCAAGGCGATCGCCTGTCAAGGCTTGATCTTCGACGCCGGTCCAGCCGTAGCTTGCGTGCTGAACCGACCGCTCGATGCGGCGTACAACAACAAGTACAACGCGGTGTCGAATGTGCTGGCCGGCAATAGCGCGAACAGCGGCGGCGCTGCGCACGGCATGCAGGCTTCCTCTGCCGTGCCGAAGATGGCGCTCGAACCTGATCCCGCTACTGCGAAGCTATCGGCGTTCGTACCCGAGCGCAAACTGTGGGCGCGCGTGAGTGACGATCCGCTGAAAGTCTGGGTTCCCTCGGGCATTAAAGGAACGCCGAGCGCCGGACAAGCTGCGCCGCCGCAAGTGCTGGCACTCCAAAAAACGCTCGACCAACTGGCCGCTCAGTTGATGCCCGGCGCATCCGCGCCCTGCCTCAGCCCCAACCATGTGACGGCCGACGATCCCGAGGACGATGGCGTGGAAAATCTGGAGCTGTGCGCCACCTATAACTTCGACGGCAAGCCCGAAACCGGTGTGCCACCGACAGTCAAGGATGGCGGCAAGCTCGGCTACGCAAATCCGAGCATGCCGGCAAGCCGCGATGGCGAATTCCGGAACGCTGCGAATCTCGGCAATCAAGCCGTGATCAATCCCGCAGCAGGATCGACTGCGGCAATGCTGCAGCAGCAGATGCAGAACACGCAGTCTGCAAATACAGGTGTCTTGCAGATGCAGCAGACGAGTCGCGCAACGGCTGCGCAGGCACTGACGACGGACAAGGCTGCGTCACCGCAAACGGGATCGCTGGCAACGCCGGCCGGCGCAGCGCTCGCCGCCGGCGGCGCCGCGGCTGCAGGTTTCAATCAGCAGCAGTCGCAGACGCTGAGCGCGACCTTGCCGAAAGGTCCGGCGCCACCCGCGCCAAGCAGTTCGCCCGCATCGCACGCGGCGGCGATCCGGCTCGACAGCGTAACCGCGCAGGTGCTGGCAGCCGGCGCGCCGGCCGGCCGGGTGTTGGTTGCGAATGCCGAAGCTGCGGGCGTTGCCTGCCCGGTCGAGTTGACGATTTCCGCTGCCGCGTTGATCGATCAGGCGGGTCCGCTGAGCTTCGAGTCGTACCTGCTCGCACCGGATGGTTCCAGACAAACCTGGGTTCACGGTGTGCCGCTGGTGGCGCAGGCGCCGTTGCCGTATCGCGCGCCGACGCATGGCAGCTTGCTACTGCAGAGCGGCAGTTTCGATCAGATGCTGACGCTGGCCATCAACATCGGCATGAATGGCCAGACCACGCACCTGGAAACATCACAACACTTCAAGGTGTCTTGCCGCGGGACTAAAACCATGAGCCGATGACGGTCGGCCCAAGCGCTCGATACGGCTGCATTGAGATTTATCGAAGCTTGCCACCTTGTAACGCCAACCGGATCGAGCTGGTCGCCGAATAGTTTTGAGGTTGAAACTCAGGTGACCGCCATAATGCGAGGCATGCGCTCGACTGCCGAGTGCTCGATCGATCAAAGGCGCAATGCGTTGCGCCTTGCCAACCATCACTTCCTGACGATAAACCCGCATGAATCTCTCCGACTCCTTCGCCGGCTTGAACGGTCTTGAACAATTGCAGGCGCTGCTGGCCGGGGGCTTTCGCGCACCTATCGGCGAGGCGTTGCACTTCGCACCGGTGAAGTTCGAGCGCGGGCTCGCCGTGTTCCGCGGCACGCCCGGCTTGCATGCTTACAATCCGATTGGTTCGGTGCATGGCGGCTACGCCGCGACGCTGCTCGATTCCGCCTGCGGCTGCGCAGTGCATTCGCAGCTTTCCGCAACGCAGACTTACACCACGCTGGAACTGAAGATCGCGTATCACCGAGGTATGACCGCGCAAACCGGCCCGGTAACTGCAGAAGGCCGCGTGCTCAGCATGGGCCGCCGCGTCGCATTCGCGGAGGCGAAGCTGGTGGATGAACAAGGCCGCTTGCTGGCGTCGGCGACCTCAACCTTGCTGGTTTTCGAGCGGCCGGAAAGCGCTGCAAAAAGCCAAGGTCCGTCAACGCCGGGTTGATCGCTGCATTACTCAATAAGCGCGCTCAGCTATCGCGCGCACTCTGAAAATTCGCTAGCGGATCGCGCTCGCGCCGCTGTACATCAGATAGCCGCCGATCAGCAGAACCAGCGCACTGGATAAATACGGCGCGCGGCGGACGAGCTTGCCGAAGCCGGGCCAGCGCTGCCGCGTCTGTGTGCCGATACGCTGCGCGCCGAGTGCGGCCAGCGCGCCGACGGTAACCATCGTCAGCGCCAAGCCGAGGCTGAAACCGAGCACCAGTCCAATGCCGAGGCTGATCTGCTTCAGTTGCAGGCATAGCACGAGCACAGTGATCGACGCCGGGCATGGAATCAATCCACCGGTGAGCCCGAACAACACTATCTGGCCAGTGGTGACTTCACGGCCGGAAAAGCGCCGGCGGATTTCATCCGCGTGTTCGCGCTCGTGCTCGTCCTGATAGCTGGCTGCGCCTAGGACACGAACGGTTTGCGCGTTGTCATCCGGATGATGTTCATCATCGTGGTCGCGCTCTTCGTGATGCGCAGAGTCATGCCCATCTGCATGATCGTGTTCAGGCTCGTGATCGTGTTGATGCGCGATCTCGGCCCGATGTTCGCGCCTGCTGCGCACGATCATCCACAGCGCGACGCTGATGACGATCGCGCCGGAAAACACTTGCAGATAAGGTTCGCTGGCCTCCACATTCCAGCGCTGGCCGAAATACAGACCCGTCAAGGCAACCGCCCAGACCACGGCGGTGTGCGAAAGCGTGGCCGACAGACCCAACAACACGGCCTGCATCACCGTGCCGCGGATGGCGATGATGAAAGCCGCCATCATCGTCTTGGAATGGCCCGGTTCTAGACCATGCAAGGCGCCCAGCAAAACCGCACTCGGTAGATACAGCCAAGCATGGGCGGAGCCTTGTTGCAGCAGGTCAATGAGCGAAGTCATGAGCGTTCACGCTTCGGGTGCGATGCGGATTGTCCGCGCGGGTGAAATTGCCTTGGATGCCTGATCCTGCTCATCCGATAGTGAAAATCTGATCGTGCTGAATACTACTGGAAGCTCCTGCACGATCTTGCCGATCTCGATGGCCGGCACTCATTCAGGCCGTCTCGATGTCTGCTGCAACACCGCGATGAGTTGCGGCGCGGTGACGGGCTTCGGCAGGTAATCGTCCATGCCGGCATCGAGACAATCGCGGCGATCGCCGTCAGTGGCGTTGGCGGTCATGCCGACGATGCGCGGCCGCGCACCGACCGGCCAGCACGCAACGATCTGCCGTGTGGCTTCGAGGCCATCCATTTCCGGCATCTGCACATCCATCAGCGCGAGATCGTAATCCTGACGCTGCAAGGCGGCGATCGCCTCCAGACCATTGGCCGCGATATCGGTGCCATAGCCGAGTTTTTGCAGCAGCAGTTTGGCGACTTTCTGATTCACCGGATTGTCCTCGACCAGCAGGATGCGCAGTGGATGATCCGTGGCGATATCCTGATTCAGCGGCATTTTTCGGCGTTCCGTCGCGGCGGGCGACAGCACGGTGCGGCTGTGCGCCACGGCTTTCATCACGGCGGATTTCAGCGCTGCCGGTTTCACCGGCTTGGTGATGATCACGGCAAAACGCGGATCGATCAGGTTCAACTCCGGCCGCGCCACCACCATCGAACTGAGCAGCACCAGCGGCAGTTTTGCGCCGGCAGTAAGTTTGCGCAAGGCTGTCGCCAGCTGCACGCCATCGATGTCCGGCATGTGGTAGTCGAGCACCGCGATGTCGAATTCGGCACCGGATTTCAGCAGTTCCAATGCGGCCGCAGGGCGCTCGACGCAAACGCATTCCATGCCCCAGGATTTGGCGTAGGCATCGACGATGGTGAGGTTGGTGGGATTGTCGTCGACCGCCAGCATGCGCTTGCCATTCAACGCCACGGCTACTTTTTCCGAAGGCGCCGCGCCCTGCCCGACTTCGGCACGAATGCTGAAATAAAACGTCGAGCCGACACCCGGTGTGCTCTCGACCCAGGTACGGCCGCCCATCAGTACCGCCAGCTTCTGCGAAATCACCAGGCCGAGGCCGGTGCCGCCATAACGGCGCGTTATGGTGGCATCCACCTGCATGAACGGCTGGAATAGTTGATCGAGCTGATCCGCCGGAATGCCGATGCCGGTATCGCGCACCGAAAACAGCAGCTCGCGCCAGTTTTCCTTGAACGGTTCTGCGAGCGGTTCGGCGCTGATACGCAGTTCGACCTCACCGGTTTCGGTGAATTTGATCGCGTTCGAAAGCAGGTTGATCATCACCTGGCGGACACGGCCGACGTCGCCGAGATAAGCGCCTTCGGCCGCGGGATCGATGTAATACGTCAATTCCAGTTGCTTTTGCGCGGCAGAAACCGCCACCAGATCCATCGCATCTTCGACGCTCTGCGCAAGATCGAACAGGCTGCTTTCCAGCCGCATATTGCCGGCTTCGATTTTCGAGAAATCGAGAATCTCGTTGATGACGGTGAGCAAGTGGTCGCCGCTGGCGCGAATGGTCTCGGCATATTCGGTTTGCTCGCGCGACAGCGGCGAACTCAGCAACAGCGAAGTCATGCCGATCACGGCGTTCATCGGCGTACGGATTTCGTGGCTCATCGACGACAGGAACGATGACTTCGCCGCATTCGCCAGCACCAGCTTTTCGTTGGCGCGCGCCAGCTCGGCGGCCTTGGCGTCGACCTCGGCGATCTTGGCAGTCAATGCCTGATCGGCAACGGTGCGCTTACGCTCTTCTCGCTCCAGCCGCGCGACCACCAGCAGCACGACGATGCACTGCGCCGCCGCGATCAGCAGCACCAGCAGGGAGGTTGCGGTGCCGAGGCCGTAGAGATCGAGCCTCAAGCCGGTCAGCGCACACCAGCCCAGGACCACCGGAATGACGATGCAGGCCGGCAGCAGCGTTCTTGCGGTCTTGCCGGCGTCGCTGGCGCTGGTCAGCAGGCCGACGAATCCCTGATGCGGCCGCGACAGCAATAGTGCCGTACACATCAGCAGGAAAACAGCCGCCGTATGCGGCGCCATCGGAATGAAGGTTCTGATTTTGTAAAACCCGACGGTGTCGTAGCTGTAGCCGAGAATGGCGAGCAAGGCCAGCAGCAGCGCCGGAATCACCGCCAGCTGTAAGGCTGGCAGCCGCGGTTGCCGCGGCAGGATCGAAATCAGGATTCCGAGATTCAGCAGCAGGAAACATAGCGCAGTGTTCGGCGCCATCCGGCTGGGATACGCTTGGCCGCCGGTGAGCTGCGATGCGAACAGCACGTCGTCGGGCGTGAGATGAGTGCCGAAAACGAGGTCGATGATCTTGCTCGCGCCGAGCATGATGACGACGACCGACAGCGCCGCAGCCAGCTTCCGCGAATGCAAGCCGCCGAGCCTTCCGCGCGCCGCGAACAAGGCTACGCAGCTGATTAAAAAGCAAATCGCCGTCAAAGGATTCATCGAGGTGAATCCGGGTGCCACGCGTTTCAACGGCTCCGAATGCAGCACCCAGCCAATCAGCACCGCAATGGCGACGGCGGCGGACGCGAAGCTCAGCAGATCGCAACTGCGGGAAAACTTTTTATCCGATTCGTCGTCCGACTTGGAAGCGTACGGCTGTTTCATATCATTCTTTTCGGCATCGGGTGATTAAACCAGCTTTGGCTGAAAGCGGCGCAAATTGTTGCGAACGAGCTTCAGCTTTCACAGCGCTTTCATCAAACCTTCATGCGGTTTGGCATTCTCGAAACTCCAGAAAACATCACGCTTTTCAACATGAGTGCTGCCATCCGCGAGCGGAGTCCAACGCAAAAGGAGATGAGCTTTCTGCTGCCAGGCAATGATACCGGCGTGCTGTTGATTCATGGTCTAACTGGTACGCCGGTGGAAATGCGCTATGTCGGCAAGGGCCTTGCTCGAGCGGGTTTTACGGTTTATGGCGCGCAACTGGCGGGCCATTGCGGAACCGGCGACGATCTGGCGGCCACTGGCTGGCACGATTGGGCGGAGAGCGCGCTGGCAGCGTTCGATCATTTGCGGCAGCGCGTGCAGCGGGTGTTCGTCGGCGGTCTGTCGATGGGCGCGATTCTGGCGCTGCATCTGGCTACGCGGCGGCGCAAGGATGTGGAAGGTTTGCTGCTGTACGGCCCGACGCTGAAGTACGACGGCTGGACCATTCCCTGGTACAGCTTTCTGTTGAAGATTCTGATCAATACGCCGATCGGCCGCAATTACACGTTCATGGAGAAACATCCTTACGGCATCAAGGACGAGCGCCTGCGCAAGCGCATCGTCCACAATATGCTGGCCGGAAACAGCGCAGATGCGGGCTTGGCCGGGCTGCCGTCGTTCTGCCTGAAACAAATGTGGGCGCTGAGCGAGCAGGTTGAATCCGAACTGTATCGGGTGCAGGCGCCGAGCCTGATTCTGCATGCGCGCGAAGACGATGTGGCGAGCCTGAAAAACCCGATCAGGATTTTGCAAGGCATCTCCGGCCCGGCCGAGCTGGTGCTGCTGAATGACAGCTATCACATGATTACGGTGGATCGCGAACGCGATCAGGTGGTGGCGCGCAGCGTCGAACACATCAACCGTTATACGCGGCTTGCGGCGGATGCAAAAAGCCCACCGACAGCTTGAACAACATGCTGTCGACGGGCTGATTGACGCTGAAAAATCCAACGACCCAATAAGCGCCTAATTACCGCTGATGCCGCTCAAAATCGCCGTGGCTTAAGCCGACTTCTCCAGCGAGGTATCCCATTTACCCAGCGCCGCGAGGCCATTCATTCTGGCGCGATGCAGATGTGCGGCCTTGCCGGCCTCGACGTTCTTGCCGCTCCAGGCTTTCTGCGCCGCCGCTTGCAACGCGCGGCCGTACGAAAACGTGAGACCCCACGGCAGATTGCCGGCCTTGTTCATCGCATCCAGATGCGCGGTGGCGAGAATGTCGCTCTGGCCGCCGGATAGAAACGCGATGCCCGGCACCGCGGAAGGCACATGCCGGCGCAGCACCCGCAAGGTGCGTTCGGCGACTTCTTCCACATCGTTCTGGTTATTGCACTGGGCGCCGGCAATCACCATGTTCGGCTTGAGGATGATGCCTTCGAGCGCGACGCGCTGGGCGTAAAGTTCGCCGAACACCGCAGCCAGTACGAGATCGGTGACTTCCTCGCAGGTGTCGATGTCATTGTCGCCATCCATCAACACCTCCGGTTCGACGATCGGCACGATATCGGCTTCCTGACACAGCGCGGCATAGCGGCCGAGCGCGTGTGCGTTGACATGAATCGCGTAATCCGTCGGTGCATCTTCACCGATAGTGATGACGGCGCGCCACTTGGCGAAACGCGCACCCGCAGCCTTGTATTTTTCCAGGCGTTCGCGCAGGCCATCGAGACCTTCAGTAACGGTTTCCTCGGGCGCGCCACCTGCCAGCGGCTTCGCGCCCATATCCACCTTGATACCCGGAATCACGCCCTTCGACGCGAGCAGCTTGGCGATCGGCGTTTCGTCCAGCGCTTTGTCGAACAAGGTCTCTTCGTACAGGATGACGCCGCTGGTGTACTGCTCGAACCCGGGTGTTGTGAATAGCAGGTCGCGGTATGCGCGGCGATGCGCCCAAGTGTTTTCGATACCGATCTTGTCGAAGCGCTTCTTGATCGTAGCGGTGGATTCATCGGCGGCGAGAATGCCTTTGCCCGGCGCAACCATGGCGCGCGCGGTGTCGTTGAGAGTCTTGAGATTCAAAGTAAACGGCCTCTTGATGGTGGAGTCGATCGATGCCCTACTCGCATAGTTTATCTGCTGGGACTTTTTCCACCAAGATTGTTTCACCAGCATCCAGCGTCGACGAGATCGTAAGACGCAGCTTTCAGTTTTTCTCTGCGAAGTTTGGACACGGACTATCAGCGGTCAGTGGTCTTGGCAAGAACGTAATAGCGAGTTTTGGTGACAGGACGCTGCATGACCGATAAAACAATTTTGTCCCCGACTTTTTGAGCGGGTAGATATACGCTCGCTTGTTGCTTGCTGTCATCGAATTCGACTGCGCAATAGCGCTTATAGAAAGCGATGGGGCTCCGCGAGGATGCAAAGTCTGCGCATTTCAAGACACGGGCATTTTTTCTAGTGCCCATGTCGATTCCCTGATCGAATGCAACTAAAACTATCAAGATGATGATTAGGGTTGCACATAACGGCACGAAAATTTCGGACTTGAGTGACATCACCGAAGCTCTAGCTCGAAATTTCTGGAGATTGTCGCTCAACCCGGAACCAGGCCGCATACAACGCGGGCAGGAAGGTCAGCGTCAGGACGGTAGCGACGATCAGGCCGCCCATCAAGGCGGTGGCCATCGGGCCGAAGAAAACGCTGCGCAGTAATGGAATCAGAGCCAGCACGGCGGCGGCGGCGGTGAGAATGATCGCGCGGAATCGCCGCACGGCAGATTCGACGATCGCGGTCCAGGGGTCATGCCCGGCCTTGATGTCCTGCTCGATCTGATCGACCAGAATCACCGAGTTACGCATGATGATGCCGGCCAGCGCGATCACACCAAGCAGCGCGACAAAGCCGAATGGCTGCCGCGTGATCAGCAAGGCGACGGCAGCGCCGATGATGCCGAGAGGCGCGGTCAGCAAGACCATTATCGTGCGACCGAAATGCTGCAGCTGGATCATCAGCAGCAACAGGATCGCCACCAGCATTTTCGGCATTTCGACGTTGATCGAATCGTTGGCGATCTTGTTCTGCTCGAATGCGCCGGCGATGTCGATTTCGTAGCCGACCGGCAAGCTTGCGCGCAAGCCGTTCAATTGTGCGTCGATCGCGTTGGTGACATCCGGCGCCTGCAAGCCTTCCTGCGTTTCGGCTTCAATCGTGATTGCCGGCAGGCGCGCACGCCGCCAGATCACGCCGTCTTCAAATGCCGCATGCGCCACGCCGAATTGCGAGAACGGTACCGACGTGCCGCTCGCTGTCGGCATGTACGCATCTTTTAGATCGCCGAGCCGATCGCGCTCGTCCAGCGGTTGCCGCGCGACGATTTCGATGTTGCGATTGCGCTCGCGGAAGCTGCCGATATCGGTACCGCTGAGGATGGTCTGGCTGGCGCCGCGAATCTGCTGGCTGGTGATGCCGAGCACGCGCAATTTGTCCTGATCGATATCGTCATGGATCGCAAAAATCTTCTCGTGCCAGTTGTCGTGAACATTGCGCGTCATCGGGCTGGCCATGACGATCGCCTTCACCTGATCGGCATAGCGCCGCACGATTTCAGCGTCCGGCCCTTGCACGCGGAACTGCACCGGCCAGCCGACCGGCGGACCATTCGGCAGTGGATCGACCTTGGCGCGGATTTCAGGAAACTCGCGGTTGGTCCAATCGTGCATGCGCACGCGCAGCCGTTCGCGGGCTGCGGTATTTTTCGACACCACCATGAACTGGGCGAAATTGATGTTCTGCAATTGCTGATCGAGCGGCAGGTAAAAGCGCGGGCTGCCATTGCCGAGATAAGCCACGTAATCGGCCACATCCGGGTCTGCCGCGAGCTTGGCCTCGAAGCGCTTGGTAACGTCTTCGGTGGCGGCAAAACTCGAACCTTCCGGCAGCCATAGATCGACCATCAATTCCAGCCGGGTCGAATCCGGAAAGAACTGCTGCGGAATAAAGCGGAAACTGGCGATGCCGAGCACGAACGCGATCAGCGTGGCGACGATGACGCTGCGGCGATGCTCCACACACCAGTCCAGACCGCGCCGAAGCCGCTGATAAAACGGCGTATGAAAAAGATCGTGACCTTCCTGGACATGTTCGCGCAGCAGCCAGAAGCCGAGATAAGGCGTGACATAAACCGAGGCCAGCCAGGAAATGAGCAGCGCCAGACCGACTACCGCGAAGATCGAAAACGTGTATTCGCCGGAACTGGATTTGGCCAGGCCGATCGGCAGGAATCCGGCGATCGTGATCAAGGTACCGGTGAGCATCGGGAAAGCTGTCGAGGTGTAGGCGAAAGATGCGGCGCGCAGTTTATCGAAGCCTTCTTCGAGTTTGCGCGCCATCATCTCGACCGAAATCATGGCGTCGTCGACCAGCAATCCCAGCGCGAGAACCAGCGCGCCGAGCGAGATTTTCTGCAGCTGGATGCCAGCCCATTTCATTGCCAGAAAAGTCACGCCGAGAACCAGCGGAATCGTCAACGCGACTACCATGCCGGTGCGTAACCCCAGCGAAAAGAACGACACCAGCAACACGATCAGCACCGCTTCCGCCAGCGATTCGACGAAATCGCCCACTGCTTCGCGCACGACTTGCGGTTGATCGGTGATCTGCTCAACTTCGATGCCGATCGGAAAACTGCTGCGCAGCTGGCTCAATGTCGTCTTCAACTTTTCGCCGACCTTGAGCGCGTCTGCATCGTCTTCCATGACCACGCCGAGCGCCATCGCCTCGCGTCCGCGGTGGCGGATTTTGCTCACCGGCGGATCTTCGTAGCCACGATAAACCCGCGCGAAATCACCGAGCCTAAAAGTGCGCGTGCCCACCCGAAAGCGGGTTTCCTGCACTTGTTCGACTGAATCATATTGGCCGCCGATCCGGATCGGAATCGATTGCTGCGCGGTATCCATCATGCCCGCCGGCAGCACCGCATTCTGGCCTTGCAGAGCATCGGATAACTGCTGAAAACTGATGCCGAGTTCGGCAAATTTCCGGTACGAAAATTCGACATAAATCTTCGGCGTCTGCTCGCCCAGCAGATCGACCTTGGTCACGCCCGGCACCTGGCCGATCGCCTTGCGCGCGGTATCCACGTAATCCCTCAGCTCTTCGTAAGTAAAGCCTTCGGCGTGGAAGGCATACATGGCGATGTAGGTGTCGCCGAACTCGTCGTTGAAGAACGGCCCCTGCACGCCCTGCGGCAAAGTGCTCTGGATATCACCGATCTTTTTCCGCACCTGATACCAGATGCCTTTGACTTCCTTCGGCGGCGTATCCTCGCGCAGCACCACGAATACGTTGGATTCGCCAGGCTTGGAATAACTTTGCGTGTAGTACAGAAATGGCAGGTCTGCGAGCTTTTCTTCGAGCTTGTCGGTGACCTGCTGCTCCATTTCCTTCGCGGTCGCGCCCGGCCAAACGGTGTGCATGACCATCAGGCGGAAAGTGAAGTTCGCATCTTCACGCTGACCGAGGCTGACGTAGGAAAAAATGCCGCTGATGACCAGCATGACGATGACGAAACGCGAAAACGATTCGTGCTCGATCGCCCAGCGCGAAAGGTTGAAACGCTGCCCCTCCGGATCGCTCATGGCGAGGGTTTGGATGCCAGCGCCGGATCGAGCAAACGCACTTTCTGGCCGGCGTGCAACAGCGGCGCACCCGCCGTCACCACGATCTCGCCGGGTTTCAATCCACTGCCGATCATCACCGCATTGCCGGCTAAGCCCGCACTGACCACCGGGCGAAAATCGACCGTGCCGACCGCAGCATCGGCCTCCGGCTTGAATATCCAGACACCGGCTTTGCCCTCGTGCTCGACCAGCGCAGGCAATGGCAACTGGATCATATCCGGCAGACCCGTAATCTCGAACTGCACACTCGCAGTCATGCCGTAGCGCAGGTCGTCCGGCGCCTGCAGCAGCGTCACGCGAACCGCATAAGTTCGCGTGGCCGGATCGGCGCTGGCGGAAATTTCGCGCACGCGGCCCGGATAAGTTTTACCCGCCGCCGACCACAGCGAAACCTGCGCCGGCTGATCCAGCTTGATCCTTTGAATCTGATCTTCCGGCACATTCACCGCCACTTCGGTGGTGCCCGCATCAGCCAGCGTAATCACCGTTTGACCCGCCGCGACTACCTGCCCGGCTTCCGCCGCAACGGACGAAATGGTGCCGTCGTGATCCGCGCGCAGCAAGGCGTATTCGACCTGGTTCCCGCTCTGCCGCAACTGCGCCTCGCCCGCGGTATACGCCGCCTGCGCCGCCAGGAATTTGCTCGATTGGCGATCGTAGGCCGACTGGCTGACCACATTCTCCGCCAGCAATTTGCGATCGCGTTCGAGATCGGCACGTTCGACTTCAAGCTGCGCTTTCTGTGCGGCGAGATTGGCGCGGCTGCCGGCCTCGGAAAGACTCAAATCCTTCGGATCGAGCCGGACCAGCACCTGATTGCGCATGACCTTATCGCCGGCATTCACCAACCGTTGCTGAATCTGACCGCCGACGCGAAACCCCAGCGCGGATTCGTAGCGCGGCCGAATCTCGCCCGCATAAGTGTTTTGTATCGAAGTTGCGCCAACCTGCACCAGCATTGCCCGCACCGGCCGAATTTCTTCCGGCGGCGTGGCCGACTTACCGCAGGCGGCGAGGCTGAGAAGTATCCCGCCAATCACTGCCATCACCGATCCGCCCACTGTTCTGTTCGCTGGGGGGAGCGCATTTCGCAGCATCATTTTCTGAAGATTATCGTTTTTCATCAGCCTTCATCAGCCAGTCGTCCCGCGCCGGTTAGTGCTTTTTCCGCATCGGTACTTTGCCTGCGGGCCGTAAAGCCGCGACCAGAAAATCCGCCATCAAACCGGCCTGCCGGCCGCGATCATCGGCAAAGCGTTCGGCCACTACCTGCGGATGCCAGAACGGCACCATTGCGTTGAACAGGCAGCGCGAACGATCTTCAACTGCATCGTCCAAAAACTCGCCGCCACGCGCACCATCTTCGACGATGCCCTGCAAAATCGCACACATGCGTTCGCAGTGCGCGTCGATCACACTCCATTGCTCGGCCATTGCTTTAGTGCATATTTCATGAACTTTCGACTCATGCACATACTGCTCGCAAGTCATTCGATGAAATTCGATCAGCAGTCTGCGCAAGCGCTCGGCCGCCGATCTGCGCTCGCGCGCGATATTGCTGGCGAAGGCTTCCATCCGTTGCAGGATGACTTCGGTCAGCGCTTCGTGAATCGCCTGCTTGCTCTCGAAGAAGCGATAGATATTGGCCGACGACATTGTGCAGGCATCGGCGATATCCGCCACCGTGGTTTTGGCATAACCCAAGGCCCGGAACAGCCGCTCGGCCTGCTCAAGAATGCGATCGCGCAGGTGGGGTTGTTTGGTCGATGCACTTCGCATGTGACGAATTTCATCATTCGTCAGCGCTCTGCGTCAAGTCGAGTCGCGCACGCACGCACGGGTGATGTCGGCCAATGATCGAGCGGGCAGATCGAGCCAACAGTAATGGAAGCTTTCCGCGCAGCACTTCAGTCGCGGGTTCGAGGCAGTCACCCGTAGATCAACATCGATACGATAAGTCCGGCTCCAGGCAGGCAAGATTTTGCGGCTACCGCGCTACATCGTGTGCGTCACGCGCTCCATCGGCATGCCGGCGATGATGCTTTCGATTTTTTTCTGCGCAACGCCGTTATCCTGCGTGCTGAATTGCACGCCGATGCCCTGCTGGCGTTTGCCTTGTGCGCCGTGCGGCGTGATCCACACTACTTTGCCGGCGACCGGCAGGCGCTCGTTGCTGTCGAGCAGTGTCAGCAGGATGAAAACTTCGTCTCCCAGCTGATATTCCTTGGTGGTCGGAATGAACAGGCCGCCGTGTTTGACGAACGGCATATACGACGCAAACAGGGCGGCCTTGTCCTTGATCGCCAAGGTCAAAATACCGGGTGAAGCGCCGCCGGGACGAGAGGACATTTAGGCAAGCCTGTTTTGCATGATCACTGATTGTGGCGAACTGCGGGGTGCGGGCGCAAGCAGCCGCAGCCAGCCGATCAACATGGCTTCCAGCACCAGTTGCGCGCGGGCATTGGCATCGAGGCGCCGATGTGCATCGTGCAGTTCGTTGTTTAATTGCGCCACTTTTCGGCCGGAAATCTGCACTCCATCGATCACTTGTTTGCGCAGGAAATCGACCAGCCAGACCTGGCAGCAATGCAGGAATGCGGTCACGGTTTCATCGTCGACCGCGGCTGCGAGCTTCATCGGATCGCCGCGACCGAGTGCGATTTCGTCGAGCGCCGCGCGCCAGCCGATCGCCGGTGAAACTTCGCCTTGCTGCAATTGTTCGAGCGCGATAAAAGGCGCACCTCGCGCGAGTGAAAGTGCGGTGGAACAGGCTTCTGCACTGGATTCCGGAACTTGCGATTTCAGCCAGTCCAGCACGATTAACGCTGGCGGAACACCGAGGCGCAGCGGCCGGCAGCGGCTGCGCAAGGTCGGGCTCAAGCTTTGCGCCTGATCGGCGATCAGGATCAGATAAGTGTTCGGCGTTGGCTCCTCAATGGTTTTCAGCAAGGCATCTGCGGCCGATCGGTTGAGGTCTTCCGCCGGAGCGATCACCGCGATCTTATTGCCCTGCCGATGGCTGGCGACATGCAGCGCGTCGATCAGGCTGCGCGTGCCGTCCACCGCGATCTCCTTGCGTTTGCTGGATTTTTCCGGCTGCCAGTGCGTGATGCCATCCTCGCGTTGCAGCGAGGGATTGAATGCCAGTCCGAGATGGCCATCAAGCGTTAGCAGATGCGCATCGGGATGACCGCCCGACAGCAGCATTTTGCAGCTACCGCAGACGCCGCAAGCGAAGCCTTCGGCATTCGGCTGGCCGCACAACATCGCGGCAACCCAGGCCGCGATCAACGGCCGTTTGCCCACGCCGTGCGGCCCCGAAACCAGCCAGGCATGCGCCAGCTGATTCTGCGCACGGGTGTGCGCCAGGCGGCTCCAGATTTCACCTTGCCACGGCAGTGCCTGCATTGCGCTCATGCGGTCAGCGGCGGCCGAAGACGCTGCTGCAGCGCCAGAATGATGTCTGCCCGGACTTGTTCATACGGCTGCGCCGAGTCGATGACCGCATAGCGTTCCGGCGCGGCCTGCGCGCGCGACAAATAGGTTTGCCGTACCAGCTGCGCGAAGGCGAGCGTCTCCGCCTCGAAGCGGTTGACATCGCCGCGCTGCTTCGCGCGTTGCAGGCCGAGCTGTGGATCGAGATCGAGCACCAGCACCAGATCGGGCCGCAGCTCGCCCAAAGTCCAGCGTTCCAGTTGGGCGATTTTTTCCATGCCTAGACCACGACCGGCGCCTTGATAAGCGTAGCTCGCATCGACGAAGCGATCGCACACGACATCCTCACTGGCGGCGAGCGCGGGCGCGATGCGCGCGTGCAGATGTGCGGCGCGTGCGGCGAAAATCAGCAGTGCTTCGGTGGCGCCGTCGATACCTTCATCCCAATCGCCAAGCACTACGCCGCGAATCGCCTCGGCCAGCGGCGAGCC
>CAJCJH010000107.1 GCA_903970615.1 Rhodospirillales bacterium | reverse complement strand
GCACAGGCGGCATCCACGCTCTTGGCGTCGTAGTTGGTGCCGGAGCTGCCGCCGCGCAGGATGACGTGCGTATCCGCATTGCCGCGCGTTTCAAAAATAGCGGTCTGGCCATCGCGCGTGAGTGATAGAAAACGATGCGGGCTGCGCGCGGCCTGCACCGCGTCCACCGCAACTTTTACGCTACCGTCGGTGCCGTTCTTGAAACCGACCGGGCACGACAGGCCGCTCGCCATTTCACGATGCAATTGCGATTCGGTGGTGCGTGCGCCGATCGCGCCCCAGCTGACCAAGTCGGCGATGTACTGTGGTGTGAGGATGTCGAGATATTCCACCCCGGCCGGCACGCCGCGCTCGTTGAGTTCGAGCAGCAGCTTGCGCGCGATGCGCAGGCCGCGGTCGATGTCGTAGCCGTCGTTCAGATCCGGATCGTTGATCAGGCCTTTCCAGCCGACCGTGGTGCGCGGCTTTTCAAAATACACGCGCATGACGATGGCGAGCTGATCGCCAAGCTGCTTGCGCAGCGGCGCGAGTTTGGCGGCGTAGTCCAGCGCGGCAGCCGGATCGTGAATCGAACACGGGCCGACGATCACCAGCAGGCGTGAATCGCGGCCGGCCAGAATCTCTTGGATTTCGCGGCGCGCGGCGAGCGTGGTTTCAGCGGCGGCAGCGCTCAGCGGCAGTTCGTTTTGCACCTGCGCGGGCGTCGAGACATCGCGAATCGAAGCGATGCGCAGGTTTTCGGTGATGCCCTGCGCAGCCTTGCCAGCACTCGCGGAAATCTGGCCGGAAATGGAATTCGAGGAAGTCATTGCAGATGAATCCGGAACAATCGAAAGGACCCAAATGCTAGCAGAGCGCGGCTGGATTACGCACGCGACGAACGCGCTGCGGCTGGGGCCTGCTGCGCGCCCCGGCGTGGTTGTTTATGCTGCGCGCAGATACTTGGAATGCCCACTGGAGCATCGTTCCGAAAATGAAATCCATTGTCCTGCGCGTCTCGTTTGCGGCCACGCTTGCAGTCACCGCTTCGATCAGCATGCCCGGCAGCTTTGGCGTCGCGCGGGCGGATGCGCTGCTGCCGGTGACGAATCAAAGCGCTTTGGCGCGCAGTTTTGCGCTGCCGGAATTGGGCGAGGTTCAGCTGATGGCGCCGGGCACCAACGAGTTCCGCTTCGGGCTGGATTGGACCAACGAGTTTTCCGAGGACGATTATCCGCATGGGCTGCCGCCGGGCGTCACGCCGAAAGAGGCGATCACGCTCGATGGCGAAACCCAGCGCTATGCGTGGAACTGGCGGCACGGTCTGGAGCATGGTTTTGAAGTCGGTTTGCAGCTGCCGTTTTATGTGAACAACGGCGGCGTGCTCGACGGTATCATCCACAATTATCACGCGCTGTTCGGTTTTCCGGATGGCGGCCGTAGCGATGCGCCGCACGATCGTTATCTTTATCAATACCAGCGCAATGGCCAGAATGTGCTGGACGTGCAGCACTCCGCGGCCGAGTTCGGCGACGTGCAATTACAAGGCGGTTGGCAGGCACTGCCGAATCTGGCGCTGCACGCGATGCTGAAATTGCCGACCGGCCATTCCGGGCATCTCACCGGCGGCAATCTGGGCTCGGCGCTGTGGGCGGATTACGATCCCTTCGCCGGCTCGCAACGCTGGCTCGGATTTCTCTCGGCCGGCGGCTCGATCAACAACACCGGCTATGTGATTCCCGAGCAGCAGAATCGTCTGGTCGGGCTGGCCGGCGCTGGCGTGGGTTATCGCATCTGGCAGCCGTTTGCGGTGATCGTGCAGTTCTATGGCCACACCAAGTTATACGACGATACCGAACTCAAGCCGCTGCGCCGCGGCGGCTTGCAAGGCGCTTTCGGTGGCCGCTACGAAATCAATCCGCACCTGGCGATGAATCTCGCGTTTCAGGAAGACCTGGTGACGGAATCGTCGCCCGATATCAGCTTTCATGCGAGCTTCGTCGCGCACTGATCTTGTGGCGACGACGAGTTCTGGCGGAGACAAGCTCGTGCGCAAGAATGCTCCAGATGCAAGCAAACGCAAGTGCTTGAAGTCGTTCAGTTGGGCCGAGCGATTATTCGGGCGCCTTTTTGCGATTCACCGCGAACGCGGAAAACGCCTGTGATACCGGCATGATCGACATCGTGTTGACGTTGACATGCGCCGGCCGGTTTACCACCCATTCCACCGTTTCGGCGATGTCTTCTGCAGATAAAGGCTGCGTGCCGGCGTAAACCGAACTGGCGCGGTTGGCATCGCCACCGAAGCGCACCACCGAGAATTCGGTCTCCGCCATGCCCGGTTCGATATTGCTGACGCGCACCTTGCTGCCGAGCAAGTCCGCTCGCAGATTCAATGAGAATTGCCGCACGAAAGCCTTGGTTGCACCATACGCATTGCCGCCCGGATAAGGGAACTCGCCGGCCACCGAACCGATGTTGACGATATGCCCGCGATCGCGCGCCACCATGCCCGGCAGCAGCGCGCGCGTGCAATACATCAGGCCTTTGATGTTGGTATCGACCATCGCCTCCCAATCGTCGAGATCGGCGCGCTGCGCGGGTTCGAGTCCACGCGCGAGACCGGCGTTGTTGACCAGCACATCGACGTCGGAAAATTCCGCGGGCAAGTGTGCGATGGCCGCTTCAACCGCGGCGCGATCGCGTACGTCCAACGGCAGCGTCAACAGACTTTCGCCGAGTTCCGCGCGCAAGCTTTGCAGGCGATCTACACGCCGGCCGGTGCCGACCACCTTGGCGCCGGCAGCGATGAAACGGCGCGTGATTGCGGCACCAAAACCGGAGGTCACGCCGGTAACGAAAACGATCATGGGTATCCTTTTAGCGAAGGCCGAACGACGACGCGCGCGGTGCGATACCGACGAGGATTTCGACTCCAGACTCGCTTACGAATTCCGCCACGCGGCGCTTATCGCCGCAAATGATAACGCCCTGCCAGCCTCGCTATTGGCCCGATCAGGCGAGCCTTTGCAAGTCAGTGCATTTCGGCGCGCGGCGCGATGCCGTAGTGAATCATCTGCATGGCTTCGTCGACGATATGCGACTCCGGCATGCGCCGGTTCCACAGGCAATAACGCATGCCGAGAAAGTGTCCGATGCCGAGTAGCGACCAGGCGCGCACTTCCGCATCTCCCGGCAAAAGTTCGCCGCGCGCAGTGGCGCGAGTCAGCGCCTGGCAGTAAGCGCCGGCGAGGCGTTCGTAGTAATCGCGGAAGGCTTCGTCGTCGACGAACTGCGCTTCTTGCACGATACGAAACAGGCCCGGATGTTCCTGTGCGAAGTTCAGGAAAGCTTCGAGACTGCGGCGTTCGATATCGAGCCGCTCATGCTGTTCCACCTCGACCTTGGCAATAGTCTGCCGCAGGTTATGACCGATTTCCCGAACCAGGTTGGAGAAGATTTCTTCCTTGCTGTGGAAGTAGAGATAAAACGTGCCCTGACCAACACCGGCATGCGTGGTGATCGAACTCACCGATGCGTTATGAAAACCTTTGACGCCGAATTCCACTTCGGCGGCGCTCAACAGCTTGCGTCGCGTGGCTTCGCCTCGGGGCGTAACAGGAGTCAGATTTTTTAACATGGCTTCAATTCGCTCGGGAACACAATGCGCAGCAAGCTGCTTTTGATGTGGAAGATGGCGAGATTGTGCAGCCTTGACGCTTCTCAAGGTTGAGTGCTGATGCCGCTTTCCGATGCGCGGCACGGCGAAGCCGAAATACGGTAGGCCCTAGTTTGAAACTCGCATGCAGAGCTTGAAAAAACCTGCTAAAGAGTGTTCGCTAACGCACAATGATGAGTTAAGGAGTTGTCCTTTCGAGCAGTAGCGAGCATTGGAGTTTTGAGCATTACTCCTTATCGCTCGTACCTTGGACTATCAAATTTCAGGGGCTGCCGGAAGACTTCGTCGTTACCTCTGAATCGACGACTCCACTTCTGTGGAGTTTTAAGCGACGACAACTCCTTATCGCGTATCGCATTCAAGCCGCGACAAGAGGAGTTCAGCTCAGGAAGCTTCGCGCAGATTGAGTGATGATGGCATGTTATGCGCGCGGCGGCGTTCGACCAGCGGGCGTCGTATTCCCTGCTCCTTGAGCCAGGCGACGCAATCCTCGAACACGCGCGAGATGCGGGTCTGCATGCGGATGCGTTCCAGCTTGGGCCAGGTCGCGTGCTCGCCTTCGCGGATATAGCGGTGAATATCCGCCGTCGTGGGGTTGGAGAACATTCGCATCAGCTGCAGCGGCGTGTGCTTGGGGAAGATACTCACATCGCCGCTGTAGCGCTGCTGCAATACATCATTCAGCAGGTCGACGATGCGGCCGGCGCCGGTGCCGCCGAAATAACGCTGTGTGACTTTCACCACATCGCGGCTCGCATTGCTGGCGAATTGACGGGCGATTTCACTGATGCCGCTGCGCTCGCGGCTCGGCTCGCTCATGAACGGCACAACGTGCGGATTGGTCTGGCTGACGATGTAGTGGTTGACGTTGTGCAAACGCGCCAGCCGCAGCATCGGCAGGTCGTTGGCGATGGAGCCGTCGACCCAGCGCTTGCTGCGCATGTAGGGCACGGTTTCGCCGCTGTAGTCCAGCGCC
>CAJCJH010000106.1 GCA_903970615.1 Rhodospirillales bacterium | reverse complement strand
AAGAATCCAACCGCCAGACCCATCTGCTGACACAGGAAATCGAGGCACATCGGAAAACCGATGCGGAGTTGCAGGAGGCTAATCGTTATCTCAAGTCTTCGCAGTCGGCGCTGGTGCAGAACGAGAAGATGGCCTCGCTCGGCCAGATGGTGGCGGGCGTGGCGCACGAGATCAACACCCCGCTGGGCTATGTGCGCAACAATGTTGAAATGCTGCAAGGCGTGTTCGGCCAGATACGCGAGTTGTCCTCGGATTATGCGCGCCTGACCTCGATGTTGGTGGACGAGGCGACCGATGAAACTTCGCTGAATCGCGTGTTGACCAAAGTCAGCAAGGCGAATTCGGATTTGCTCGACGGCGGTTTGCTGGGCGAGGCCGAAGCCCTGTTCGGCGATACCTTGTTCGGCGTGGATTCGATCGAGGAGCTTGCGATCAACCTGCGCGATTTCAGCCGGGTGAGCACGACCAAGCTCGACGATATCAACCTCAACGATTGCCTCGATCAAACTCTGATGATCGCGCACAACATCCTCAAAGGGCGTGTCGAAGTCATCAAGAAATATGGCGACCTGCCTTTGATCAGTTGTTCGCCCTCGCAGATGAACCAGGTGCTTCTGAACATTCTGACCAACGCCGCGCAGGCGGTCGAGCACGAGCGCGGTAAGCTGCTGTTGAAGACAGAATCCGATGAGCGCTCGGTGCATATCAGCATCGTCGACAACGGCAAAGGCATTGCAAAGGAAAATCTGCCGAAGATATTCGATCCATTTTTCACCACCAAACCGGTCGGACAAGGCACCGGTCTAGGCTTGTCGATCAGCTACCAGATCGTGCGCGCGCACGGCGGCAACATTCAGGTCGCTTCCGAGCCGGGTCGCGGCACGCGCTTCCTCATCAGTCTGCCGCGAACGCCGGCGGCAAGCCTGCATCAGGATGGCTCCAGGAGTGGACTGGAACAAGCCGCTTGAACATGCTCGATCCCAGGCTTCCCGAAAATGCAGTTGACAAAACGGTCGATACCAAACCCTGCCTGCTGTTGATCGACGACGAGGAGCGCATGCTGCGCTCGCTGTCCATGTTGTTCCGCGGCCAATACCGGCTGCACGCCACCACCGATCCGCAAGTTGCGCTTTCGACCCTCGCGCGCGAACCGGTGCATGTGATCGTCAGCGATCAACGCATGCCCTTGATGCGCGGCTCTGATCTGCTGCGCGAAGTGAAACGCGTCAGCCCGGCAACGATGCGTATCCTGCTGACGGGTTATTCAGAAGTCGATGCGATCGTTGCCTCGGTCAATGAAGGCGAGATTTTCCGCTACGTCAATAAACCCTGGCAGGCCGAGCATCTGCGCAACACCGTGGCGCAGGCAGCGCACATTGCCGCGCAGATGTTCGAGGACAAGCAGCGTGCCACTGCCATCAGCGCGGATATCGAAGCGTTACCCGAGACCACGACCATTCTGGTGATCGACGACAACGCCGCAGTGTTCAATTCGGTGCGCGAGATCGTCGGGCCGAAGCAGCCGATTTATCACGCGCAAAATGTGGGGCAGGCATTCTCGCTGCTGGAGCGCGAACCGATCGGCGTGATCATTTCGGAACTGGTGGTCGGCCGCGAAAGCCTCACCGCGATGCTGAAGCTGCTGAAGTCGCAACATCCCGAAGTAGTGACCATCGTGATGACACCGTTTCGGGATACCGCGGTGCTGGTGAATCTGATCAATCAGGGGCAGGTTTATCGTATCCTGCCGAAACCGATGAACCCCGGCCCGCTCCGCATGAACATCACTTCGGCACTGCGTCAGCATCGCCTGCTGCGCACCTCGCCGACACTGCGGCAACGCCACGTAGTCGAACGCATGAGCGCACCCGAGGAGTTGTCGGTTGCCAATCGCGTAATGGGCCTGCTCGGCCGCCTGCGTCTGCGCGGAACCGCGTGATGCCTGGCACTGCCTGATCGGCGCCAGGATTGCAGATAGAGGTATTTTGTGGTGGTCCAGATTTCCGTGGACCTGTACGGACACGGCACAAACAAAAGCCGCGCATTTGCGGGGCTTTCAAGGGTATTCCCGGACTTGCCTGGATCACTCCGGATTACTACATGGTGCCGACGCCGAGACTCGAACTCGGACGAGTTTCCCCGCTACCACCTCAAGGTAGTGCGTCTACCAATTCCGCCACGTCGGCATTTTTGAAATTGTAAATGTGTTGATATGGTTTGTATCGAAATAACTGGATGCGAGCCTTACTGCGGCGTTTTCGGTGTCGGCGCGGGCTCGGTGGATGGCGAGGGTTTGGCGCTTTCGGCAACCGGCTTCGCGGTGCTGTCATCGGTGACCGGAGCCTTCGGTGCCCGTTCCGGGACGGCTGTTGCGGGTGTTGGTGTGACAGGTGCCGGTGCGCTTACGGCGGGCGCAGCCACGGGTGTATCTGCGATCACACTGCGGGCTTCGCTGCGGCCATGCACGACATAAGCCAGCGCCAGGCTCAACAGAAAGAAAATGGTTGCCAACCAAGCCGTGGCGCGGCTGAGGAAATTAGCCGATCCGCGCGAGCCGAAGACGGTGCCGGAAGCGCCGCTGCCGAACGCGGCTCCAGCGTCCGCGCCTTTGCCCTGCTGGATCAGCACGAGGCCGATCAGTGAGACCGAGACCAGAACGTAAAAAACGATGAGTAAGGTATACATTGCTCTATGGGTGACGCATAAACACTGGGGCGATCTGCCCGGTTCCTTGTATCTGAACTTCTACACGCGGCTTTGATTTTGCGCCGCCACGCAGATCGCCAGAAAGTCTGAAGCCTTTAGCGCCGCCCCGCCGATGAGCCCGCCATCGACATCCGCTCCCGCGAAAAGCTGTGCTGCGTTGTCGGCCTTGACGCTGCCGCCGTAAAGAATCCGCAGCGAGTCGGCAATTATAGCATCCCGCTTTGCGACTTCACTGCGCAAAAATGCGTGAACCGCCTGGGCCTGTTCCGGTGAGGCAGTGCGACCGGTGCCGATCGCCCAGACCGGCTCGTAGGCGACCACTGCGTTGCTGAAAGCGCTGATGCCGCAGGCGTTGATCACCGCATCGAGCTGGCGGCTCAGCACGGTTTCGGTGGTGCCGTCTTCGCGCGCTTGAAGGGTTTCGCCGACACACAGGATCGGAACCAAACCAGCGGCTT
>CAJCJH010000105.1 GCA_903970615.1 Rhodospirillales bacterium | reverse complement strand
GCAGCCAACGCGGGATTTCAAGCTGAATCTGTCGAATCCCGTCGGGATTGGGCTCACGCCCAGCTTCGGCCCGCTGAATAGCTTCAACGCTGGCGCTGGCGAATTGCCTGAATCCATCGCCGTCGCCGACTTCAACGGCGACGGCCTGCCGGATCTGGTAACCGCGGACCCTTTCGACGGCACCGTCTCGATTCTGCTCAACAGCACTGCGCCGGGTGCGGCCAGCGCGAGCTATACGCTGGCTGTCACCTACAACGTGGGGACTCAATCCGATGCCGCTGCCGTCGCTGTAGGCGACTTCAACGGCGACGGCCTGCCGGACCTGGCGGTGGCGAACGTCATCGAAGGCAATGGCACTGTCTCGATCCTGCTCAACACCACTGCACCAGGTTCGACCACGCCCAGCTTTACGCTGGCAGCCAGTCCGCAACTCGGCGGCATGCCGTCGTCCATTGCGGTGGGCGATTTCAACGGCGACGGCAAGCCGGATCTGGCGGTAACACTTGTAGATGCCAACAAGGTCGTGGTGTTGCTCAACAGCACCGCAACAGGTTCAACCAACAGCGCCAGCTTCACGCAGGCCGTCAGCCTCGATGTCGGCAGCACGCCCGAATCGGTCGCCGTGGGCGATTTCAACGGCGATGGCAAGTTGGACCTGGCAGTAGCAAATGCTGCCGAGCAATCTGGATTTGCAGGCGGTACCGTCTCGATCCTGCTCAACAGCACCGCACCGGGTGCCACCAGCGCCAGTTTCGCGCTGGTCGTCAGCCTCAGTGCGGGCTACCAACCCACGTCCGTCGCCGTCGGCGATTTCAACGGCGATGGCAAACCGGATGTGGCGGTCGCAGACTCCGGCAGCGGCAGCGTTTCCATCCTGCTCAATGGCACACCCGCCGGTGAGAGCCACGTCAGCTTCACGCTGACAGCCGTACCCAGCGTCGGCGATCAACCCGAAGCCGTCGCCATCGGCGACTTCAATGGCGATGGCAAGCCGGACCTGGTGTTAACCAACCCGGGCGACGGCGGCAGCACCGTATCGATCCTGCTCAACACCACGGTACCGGGTGCGACCAGCGCCAGCTTCACCCTGGCAGCGAGCCCCGGCGTCGGCTATGAACCGTTTGCCGTCGCCGTGGGCGATTTCAACGGCGATGGCAAGCCTGATTTGGCGACGGCAAATAGCGGCGACGGCAACGTCTCGGTGCTGATCAACACCACGCCAGCACCGACCACCGCCGTCAGCTTCGCCGCAGCTGCCACCAGCACCGTTGGCAGCAGTCCCAGTAGCGAGGTGATCGGCGATTTCAACGGTGATGGCTTGCCCGATTTCGCCTTCGTGAATCAAGGCGACAATACGGTCTCGGTGATGTTCAACAGCACCGTCCCCGGCGCTGCCACGTCCAGCTTCACGTCGGCCGGTGTCTTTGACGCCGGCAGCAATCCGACTACTGTGCTGGCGGCAGACTTCAACGGCGATGGCAAGCTCGATCTTGCGATGGTCGATAACGAAAGCAATTCGGTGCTGATCCTGTTCAATACCACCACTCCGGGAGCGGCGATCGCCAGCTTCACGCCCTCGGCGGTCGGTGTTACCGGCCTGACCGTGGTTACTGACGAGGGCACCGATACTTCCTACATCCAGAACGGCGCGGTCGGTGACTTCAATGGTGACGGCCTGCCAGACATCGCGGTAGATGCCGGCAACCTTATTGTGCTGTTCAACCACGTCGTACCGGGCAGCACGACGGCCAATTTCACGCAGAGCAATGTGAGTTCTGGAACATACCTGAATTACCTTTCCGCGCACGACCTCAATGGCGATGGCAGGCCGGATTTAGTGGCGACTTCAGGCTCGCGCATAGCGGTGCTGCTCAACACCACGGTTTTGGGCAGCGATACGGCAGGTTTTACTATCGGCACTTTTGCAACTTCCACCGGCAAAAACAGCCAAGCTGATGGTAACTCGATCGCGTTCGCCGACTTCAATGGCGACGGCAAACCGGATATCGCCGTTGCTGGCGAGAATGTGGCCGTGCTACTCAACGCCACGGCACCCGGATCGAGCACGGCCAACTTCGTGCTGGCGGCCAACCCGACCGCAGATAACTTCCCGCAAGGCATTACGGTCGGTGATTTCGATGGCGATGGCCTACCCGATCTGGCAGTTACGAATGCCTTCAGCAATGATGTCTCGATCCTGCTCAACCGAACCACGCCGAGCACCAGCACCAGTTCGGCCAGCTTTGTGCTCAGCGGCAATCTGCCGGTTGGCAATTATCCGTTTGTGATCGCGGCAGGCGATTTGAACGGCGACGGGCTGCCGGATCTGATAACTGTAAATATTAACGGCGGCGTTAACAACGGCACTATCTCCATTCTCCTCAACACCCGCTACCAACCCACAGTGAGTCGCACCCAGGCCACCGGCACCATCAACGCGGCTGCCGCCCCGAGTGTTTCGCTGAACCCCACCGCACTGAGCTTCACCAACCAGGTCGTCTCCACGCCCAGCAGTTCGCAAGCCGTCACTCTGACCAACAGCGGCAGCGCCGCGTTGAACATCAGCGGCATCAGCTTCACCGGCACCAACGCCGCCGACTTCAGCGAAACCGACAACTGCCCGACAAGCCTGCCCGCCACCGCCGGCTCCAACAGCTGCACCATCAACATCAGCTTCACCCCCGGCGCCAGCGGCAGCCGCAGCGCCAGCCTCAGCATCGCCAGCAATGCCGGCAGCAGCCCGGACGCGGCAGGTTTAACCGCCACCGGCATCGCCCGTGCGCCAGCCTTCAGCCTGGGCAGCAGCTCCAGCTTCGGCAACCAGCCCGTCAGCACCACCTCCGCCGCACAGAGCGTTGCGATTACCAACACCGGCAACGTCCCGCTGACCTCGATTGGCGCCACTGTCAGCGGTGCCAATCCCACCGACTTCGCACTCAGCAGCAACAGCTGCACCGGCAGTCTGGCCGTGGGGAACAGCTGCACACTCGGCTTCACCTTCACACCCGGTGCATCCGGTGCCCGCAGCGCCACCGAAACCATCTCGGCGACCGACAGCATCAGCGGTGGCGCCTCTGTCACCAATAGCTTCAGTGTCAGCGGCACCGGCACCCAGCCCGGCATCAGCCTGAGTCCCTCGCCAGTCGGCTTCGGCAGCCAGCGTGCCAGTACCAGCAGCGCCAGCACCGATGTGGTGCTCACCAACAGCGGCAACGGCACGCTGACGCTGACCAGACTCAGCATCAGCGCACCCTTCAGCGAAACCAACGACTGCATGACCACACTCGCACCGGGCAGCAGCTGCGATGTGTATGTCAGCTTCGCCCCAACCACTACCGGCAGCTTCACCGGCAGTCTCGGCATTCTCAGCAATGCGCCGGGTAGCCCGACCAGCGTTTCACTGAGCGGCACCGGGGTGGCACCTGCACTGTCGGTATCCACGCCGAGCGATTTCGGTAGTGTCACGGTCGGCAGCACCAGCAGTGCGCAGAGCATCACCGTCAGCAATGGCGGCACGGCATCGCTGACGATCAGCAGCATCGCCATCGGCGGTACTAATGCGGGAGATTTCAGCCAGAGCAACAATTGCCCGGTGTCACCGGCAACACTCGCCGGCGGCAGCAACTGCACCGTCCAGGTGAGCTTCACCCCGAGCGCACAAGGCAGCCGCAGCGGCAGCCTCGTCGTCACCACCGCCGATGCCGGCACGTCCACGCAAACCTTGGGCGGTAGCGGCACCAACAGCGTGCCCAGCAGCTTCAGCTTCACGCCGATCACCAGCGGCGTCGATCCGGGCAGCGTACAGACCAGCAACCCCATCACCGTTATGGGGATCAACACCACGACACCGATCTCTATCAGCGGCGGTGAGTACAGCGTCAACGGCGGGCCATTCACCAGCGCACCCGGCAGCGTTGATCCGGGCGATCAGGTGACAGTGCAGCAAACCGCTTCGTCGAATCCCGCAACGACCACCGCGGCAACCGTCACCATCGGTGGCACCAGTGCCGGTTTCAGCGTGACCACGAATGCCGATACCTCGGTAGCACTATCCCCAGTGACGGTGAAAGGCGGCAGCGGCGCCTTCGGTGGCCCGATGCTGGGCATGCTGGGATTACTGGCGCTGCTGCGCAACCGCCGCAAGCGGCGTAGCGGGCTGATACTGATACTGGCACTGCTGCCGATGCTGGCAATCGTTATCGTCGCTGGCATGGACATCGGTACTGCACATGCGGATGGCTCCTCAACAAGTCTCTCTGCCAACACCCCGCCATCGAATGCTTTCGCCGATCACCTGTATGCCGGAGTTCGTGCCGGCAGCATGCGGCTGAAGCTGGACAGCTCCAATATCGAGAATGAACTAGCCGCCAGCGGCTACAACAACGTGCAAGCCAAGGTCGATCCGAATGCGGCTAGCGGTACGGTCTATATCGGCTACGAGCTGAGGCCGCATATCGATATCGAACTGGGCTACACCTACCGCGATGCCACCGCACTCACCCTGAGCGGCAGCGTGCCTTCCGCCAGCAGTGTTTCCCCCTTGGTGAAAGAGGCCTCCGCGCTGGTGCACGGTTATGGCGATATCTATGCCGTGTCGTTTCGGGAGCACGGGGAAATCCTGCCGCGGCTGACGCTGAATCCCCGGGTAGGTTTCTACTTGTGGGACAGCCGGTTCAAGGCTACCACCACCGGCTACAGCGACAGCACCACGCACAGCGGTGTCGGCATCACGCTGGGGGTCGGATTGGCCTATCGCATCTGGCGCGGGCTGGAACTCGGCGGCGGCGTGGATTACTTCCGCGGCAATCCGGATAACAACGCAACCCTATACGGCGGATCAATGGAGTGGCGCTTCGGGGGGAGATAGGCGGCGTGGCTCGGGATGGCTGTGCTGGGCGTGAGTTCTGCTTTCTGGGCATCAAGCTTGGAAAATGGAAGATAGCGGACATCAGTCACCATCATTTTCAGTAGTTGACGGTAAGCCGCACATAATGATGCTCAAGATGCTGGGTAGGCGGAGATCATCCACCGCTAACAGAACACGCATCTTTTTTTTGAGTCTGCGGGCATTACGGCAAATTCCGTGCTGCACCCATTCAGCCCAAACTGTTGAACGCGCCGGTGCCGGTGTATAACAATCAATCGATGTCGCTAGAGAATTTCCGTCGGAGCGTGGCCGGTGCCCAGATGCTGACGCAACTGGCGCAGGAGCATGGCGTTTCGATTGCGGCCTGCCTGCGTGACACCCGCCTCGATGCCGCCGCGCTGGCTGATCCGCAGACCGAGATTACCGCCGCCCAGGAATTACAGCTGATCCGCAATCTGGTGCGCGAACTCGGGCACATTCCCGGGATCGGGCTCGACGCGGGCATGCGCTACCACATTTCAGTGGCCGGAATGTGGGGCTTCGCAGTCGCCAGCAGTCTGACCTATCGGCGCGCGGCGAAGCTGCTGGGAAAGTTTCATGATTTGACGTTCGCGTTCGTCCGCTTCCGTCTGAAGCGCAAGGACGAACGCTACATGGTCTTGATGGACGACACCGAAATTCCCGCCGATCTGAAAACATTTCTGATCGAGCGCGATTTTGCCGGGTTCATCACCATGGGCAAGGACATGCGTCCTGGCGGGCTGCCTTTGCGCGGCGTTGATTTCCGCGGGCCGCGGCCGCCGTATGCCAATCGTTTCCGCGCGCTGTGCGGAGTCGAACCGCGATTCGGCGCCGCCACCAATGCGCTTTGGGTAGACGCGGAGGCGCTGGATATTCCGCTGACGCAGGGCGACAGCATTCTCGCGCGCATGCTGGAAGAACAGTGCCGGCATCTGCTGGCGCGGCGCCAGATGCGCGGCGGCATCGCCGGCAAGGTGCGCGATGTGCTGTTGCGATCACCCGACGAAATTCCCGGCGTGGACTACGTCGCCAGCCGCTTGCTGATGGCACCGCGCAGTCTGCGGCGGCGGCTCGAGCAGGAAGGCACTTCATTCCGCGAGGTCGTCACCGAGGTGCGTCAGGCGCTGGCCGAGGAAATGCTCACCGGCACCCGCATCAAGCTGGAGGAAATCGCCATCCGCCTCGGCTACTCGGACCCATCCAGTTTCATCGCCGCGTTCAAGCGCTGGCGCGGCGTTTCGCCGGATAGCTTCCGGCGGCAATACAACCAACAGAAAGTCATCGGCTGAGTTCAGCAGGATTTCCAGCGGCCGCAAGTCTCTATAACTTGGCCGCAATCCTTATCCAAGGCCGGGTTGATCCTGCCCAAGATAGCGCCACCGCGGAAGCCTCCTCGCAGCTCGCCTGCCGCCACCGCCGGCCTCGTGATCAACCAGATGGAAGGAAACTAAAATGCTCAACGAACTGCTTGCGGAAAGCAGCTTTGTGACCGACGAACTGCGCATGTTCCGCGAAACCGCGCGACGCTTCATGCAGACCGAAGTTGCGCCGAACCTGCTGCGCTGGGACGAGCAGGGTCACGTCGATCGCGCGCTATGGAACAAGGCCGGCGAACTCGGTTTGCTGTGCGCAAGCATCCCCGCCGAATACGGCGGCGGCGGCGGCGATTTCGCCTATGAAAAAGTGCTGATCGAAGAGCAGGCATATGTCGGCTGTTCGTCGTGGGGACTTTCGCTGCATGCCGGCATCGTCGCCCACTACATCCTGCATTACGGCAACGACGACCAGAAACAGCGCTGGCTGCCGAAGTTATGCAGCGGAGAATATGTCGGCGCCATCGCCATGACGGAACCCGGCACCGGCTCCGACCTGCAGGCGGTGCGCGCCACCGCAATTGCCGATGGCGATGACTACATCATCAACGGCCAGAAGGTTTTCATCACCAATGGGCAGCAGGCGGGGCTGATCGTCGTCGTCGCCAAGACCGACCCGACCGGAAACGGCAAGGGCGTTTCGTTGATCGTGGTTGAAACCGAAGGACTCGCGGGTTTCCGTCGCGGCCGCAATCTGGAGAAGGCCGGCATGCACGGGCAGGATACGTCCGAGCTGTTCTTTGAAAACGTACGCGTGCCGAAGACCAGCCTGCTCGGTGCGGCCGAGGGCATGGGCTTCATGCAGCTGATGGCGCAATTGCCGCAGGAGCGTCTGATTGTTGCCATCGGCGCGGTTGCGAGTATCGAACTTGCGCTGGATCTGACCACCGCTTACGTGAAGGAGCGCAAGGCTTTCGGCAAGCCGGTGATGGATTTCCAGAACACCCGCTTCACACTGGCCGAGGCGCGCACCGAAGCAGCGCTCGGCCGCGTGTTTGTCGAACGCTGCTCTGAACTGCTGATCGCCGGCAAACTGGATTCGGCCACCGCGGCGATGGCGAAGTGGTGGCTTACCGACAAGCAATTCGAGATCACCGACGATTGCCTGCAATTGCACGGCGGCTACGGCTATATGGATGAATATCCGATCTCGAGACTGTGGCGCGATTCGCGGGTGCAGCGCATTTATGGCGGCACCAACGAAATCATGAAAGAGCTGATCGGGCGCACGCTCTGATCGATTTGAGCCGATACTTTTTGCGCTGCCCGCAAAGCTGCGTTGCGGGCTTGCCTCAATGCGAGATCGCACGGAGTCACCGATGAGCAACCCGCTGCTGCGTGGCATCCGCGTACTCGATCTTTCCCGCCTGCTGCCCGGCCCGCACTGCACGCTGCTGCTGGCCCAGCTCGGTGCCGAGATCATCAAGATCGAGGAGCCGAATGGCGGCGACTACGCACGCGCCATGTCCCCCGAATTGTTCGCACAGATCAATCGCGGCAAGCAGTCGCTGACGCTCGATCTGCGCCAGCCGGAGGCCGTCGCGGTGCTGAAGAAGCTGGTCGCCGACGCCGACGTGCTGCTGGAGTCTTTTCGCCCCGGCGTGATGGACAAGCTCGGCTGCGGCTATGAAGTTTTGAAGGCGATCAACCCACGGCTGGTCTACGCGGCCTTGACCGGCTACGGCCAGTCCGGCCCCTATCGAGACCGCGCTGGGCACGACATGAACTACTGCGCTTATGCCGGTGCGCTCGACCAGATCGGACGTGCTGGTGGCCCGGTCGCTTTGTCGAATACGCAGATCGCCGACCTTGCTGGCGGCTCGCTGACCTGCGCCGTCGGCATACTCGCGGGCGTGATCGGCGCGCGCGAATCCGGCCTCGGCTGCTTCATCGACAGCGCGATGCTCGACGGCACGCTGGCGCTGCAAGTGGTCGCAATGAGCACGCTGCGTATGCTCGGCAAAACATTACCGCGCGGCTGCGACGCTCTTTCCGGCGGCCTCGCCAACTACGATCTCTACGAATGTGCGGATGGCAAATGGTTTGCGCTCGGCACGCTGGAAGCGAAGTTCTGGCAGGGCTTCTGTCAGGCGATTGGGCGTACCGATCTACTGAAAAAATCGATCGCACCCGGCAAGGCCGCCGTTGAGCTGCGCAAGGAAATTACTGAACTTTTCAAAAGCAAGAGCCGCGATGAATGGCAGCATTTACTGGCATCTGCGGATGTTTGCGCCAGCGGGGTCTACCGTCTGGAAGAAGCACTGGAGAACGAGCAGGTGCGCGCGCGTGGACTGGTGGAATCAGATGGTGGCAAGCCGGCGATCGGTTCGCCACTGCATTTCATCGACGCCAGCCCTGCCGCAACGGCCACTGCGCCGCGCCTGGGCCAGCACACCGATGAGCTGTTGAGCCGGCTCGGAATCGATGCGGAGCAACGCGAAAAATTGCGCATTGCGCGCGCCTGCTGAGATGGATTCGCCGCGCTGAAATTGATCAGGTGTGAAGCCTGCGGCACGGAACACGCGCTCGAATTCATAACCGCTACTGCATGAGCGCCAAGCCATTAAGAAACTGGCAACGGCTCGATCTGCGACAGCGGAAAGCGCATCTGGAAACGCGGGTTGTAGACGCTCAGCAGCGGCTGCGCAGCCGCCAGATCGGGGAACAGTTCGGGATTGGATTCGGCGTGGACCAGCTTTGCCGGCTGGCTCCAGCCGCGCGCGGAAGGGGTGTAGAAAAATGTCTGATGGCCGTGGTGCTGGCCCAGCGTCAACAGTTTTTTCGGCAGCAGCGCGGTGGTCGCAGGCATCGAGATTGAATAGCGGCGATAGTCGAGCGTGGCTACCGACCGGCCATGCTGCGAAACGCGCACATGGTCGAGGCCGGAGTCGCCGTAACAGACGTCGAACTGTGCCAATTCTTTCGGGATGCCCCAGTTGCGTCGGCCGTTAATGACGCTATCCATTGACGAGACAAAAATGCGGCTGATCGAAAAACACTTGCGGCCAGCACCGAAATCGAAGCGGCCGGGGATGAACAATAGCTCGTGATAGGGGCCAACCGCCGAGTCTGCGTAATCGACAAACATCATCAAGGCATAGGGCGAAACCGTGCGCCGGCCGCGCAGGCTGGCTGGGGTGAAGCGATCCTCATCGAGCTGGCGCGGATCGAATCGCAGTATCGAAATATAGCCGCGGCCGTGAAGTATCCACGGAGCCGGTGCGTCGGTGATGGCAGCTTCGATTCCGGCTTCGGTGATTGCAGTGTTTTCCGGGGTCATTGCATAGCTCCTTATGGAAGCATTGACAACAATCATTAACCATTCAGGTATCAGAAGTGGGGCGCGGTCAGAATTGGTACTTGATGAAAGCCTGCGCGAAATCGCGATCCGACAGCAGGTTGTAATTGCCGCCGCCCCAATACCAGTTGTAGCCGAGGTTGAACGACAGCGAGGATTTGTAGCGTGTTTCCAGCAGCACATCGGCTTCCTTGCGGCCAGCGACAAACTCGAAGCCCGGTCCCGGCGATGTGCCCTGGATATCCTGTTTTAGAATCACGATCGGATGCAGGCCGACATTGCGCAGCACGTTTTCGTAACTGGCCAGCACGATAAAGCGATAGCCCCAGGAAAACGCATCGACATAACCAGTCGGGTCTTGCTGGTGCGGGTTGAAACGAGTGCCATCCGGGCCGTAGGAGCAATCCGGGATGTTCGAGCAGGCGCGTTTCGAGCGATCCGCTCCAGAGCCATCTGCGCCGGCGGTTGCGCTCAGATCCGTGCCCGGACCTTCAATCTGCAGCACGTCGAGCGGCGGCAGATCGGGAATGTAATCGAAGCCGACTTCGCCGAGCACGATGATCTGGTCGGCGCCGAATGGATTGTCGGATTCGCCCAGCACGCGGGTGATGCCGAGATCGAGCTGGATCAGCTGAAAGCGTTCGTAACCCTGAATGTAGCCGGGATTATGTTTGTCCAGCGGTTTGGAAAAATCAGTGGCCGGATTTTGACCAACGACGCCGCCGCGATACGGAATAATGAAATTCGGAAACGAGCGCGCCGAGCCCGGCACATGGCCGATCACCAGACTGTAGCTGTCTGAGTAGCCGCCATCGACTCCCGGCGCGGTCTGGAATCGATTGTCGTTATAGGCGGTCGTAGTGAATCCCCCGTTAGCAGCATTGCCGATGTTGTTGGTTGCGGTATCCACGCAGCCTTGGCTGGCCTGCGAGCAATTGCTCAGCGTCGGACCAAATGCTGCGAACGCGAGGTCGGCGGTGGCCACCTGCATCGGCAGATTCGGCCGGTACGCCACTTCGCCCTGCAGCGAATATTCACCAATCGTGGTGTTGAAACTGGCGCCGAGCAGGTGAATGTCTTCCGGATATTGCAGGAAAAAATGCGCCGTATCGAACGGCACCAGATCGCTGCGCATCGTGCTGCCGGTCAGCTCGGTGGTCGCCGGAATATTCGGGCATTCGAGTAAAAAGGTCGCCAGATTGGTTGACTGCTTGCCGCAGCTCAACTGTGTGGCGAAGAAGCCTAGATAGGGCAGACGCGAGTGATAATTTTCGTAATAGAGCGAAAGATCGGTGCCGCCATTGAGCGATTCCGCGTAGTAATCGAGCTTGATGCCGTACTGGCCGTTGGTTCGCGGCTGCATATCCGGCACGCGATTGATCGCCAGCGCGGTGTAGGTCACCAGCCCGAGCGGGTTATCCAGCGGATGGCCGATGCCGTCCGGATCATCCGCGCTGCCACCGAAGCTGGCGTTGACGAACGAGCCCGTATCGTTGGTGCCGATATCGTTGCTGGAAAAATAAGTGCCCGGCGTCTGGCCTTCGGTGGGCTGCCATTCGAGCTGATAAAAACCTTCGATTGTCAGGTTGTCGATCGGCGAGAAACTCAGGTCGACCATATTGATCGGCGTGAAATCCTCTTCGGTCTGATTGCCGATGCGATAGAAATTATTCGCATTGATCGGGTTCGCCGCATTGATGCTGTTGAGCACCAGCGTGGTGCTCTCGCCCCAGCTGACGCTTTGACGGCCGAGCTTGAAGGTCAGCTCCTTGCCGTCGGTCAAGGGAATCGGAATCTTGCCAAAAAAATAGCTGTCGAGATATTGCAGATTGCTGCCGGACTGCCGCAGTTCTTCGCCATTGGTGCGCTTGGAGCGCACGTAACCGCCGGGGCCATACAGCCGCTGCGCCACCAAGGGCACGCTGAACTGGGCGCCGAGTGCTTGCGACAGAGCGCCTACCTGCTGCAGCGCGCCGATCGGAATCTGGGTGCCGAAGCGGCCGACCTGATTGATATTCTGCGGCGTGATTTCATCCGGATGCCGCTCGGTTTTGTCATCGTTGACGAAGTCGTAAAAATACAGCGCGCGGGCAAAGAAACCGAAGTTCTTATAGGTCAGCGTCAGGTCGGGCGTCACCTTCACCGGCGCCTGGAAAAACGAGCCCTTGTTGTAATTCAGATCGCCATCGTCATGGTTCATCGAATAGGCGCCCGGCACCTGCGCCAGGCGCGCCGCGGGATAGGTCTGATCGCGGAACAGGCCTTGGCAACCTTGATAGTAAATTGTGCCTGCCGAGCCTTGGCCGGTGTTGCAGACATTGGGGTTGAGATCCGCCTTGCCGATCAGGTGAACATTCTGGCCCTGCGTGCGAAAGCCCGCACCGGCGGTAAGCGAATTGTTCAGGACCGCATGAATGCCATCGCTGCCGAACGGCAAGGGCACATCGAATTCGGCCGCCGATGCGATCCCCGTCACGGCAATATTTGCAGCCGCCAGCAGGTATGCCAATCTTGCACGCATTGCTCTTTCTCCTCTCTCGTTGCATCCGCTCTAGGGGTGCTTATTTGATGCCGGTAGGTTGTCTTCTGAACACAGGTCGCAGGCCTCGATCAAGCGACTTTGGATGGATTGAAAATGGTCTGCTTCAGATCGCCTGCGGATTCTCCAGCAGCACTGCTGCACCGAGTCCGCCGCCGGCGCAACTGGAAATGACGGCATAGCGTTGCCGTTCATGGCGCAGCCGCCGCGCCGCGGTGCTCAACAGACGCGCGCCGGTCGCTGCGAAAGGATTCCCCAGCGCGAGCGATCCGCCCCATGCGTTGAGTTTTTCCAGCGGTAGACCGCCAGGCGGCTGATCGAGGCCGAGTCTGCCGCGGGCGAAATCCGGCGAACGCAGGCAGGCGTCGTTGACCAGAATCTGTGCGGCGAAGGCTTCGTGCAATTCCCACACGCCGACGTCGTCAAACGCAAGACCGTTGCGCCGCAGCAGCGGCGGAATGCTCATCGCCGGGCCGCACAGCATTTCGGTTTCGAGATCGGCCACGCCGCTGAACAGGTAATCGCGCACGATCGCCTGTGGCTGCAGTTTCAGGCGTTCGGCAGCGCCCTGGCTGGTGACGAGAATGGCAGCTGCGCCGTCGCTGAAGCGCGACGCTGTGCCGGCCGTGATGCTGCCTCGGCGGCGATCGAACACCGGCTTGAGAAGGCCCAGTTTTGCCGTTGTCGCATCTGCTCGCGGCGTGTCATCACGCTGAATTCTGGCGCCGCCGGCCAGCGTTACCGTAATGATGTCTTCATCGTAACTTCCGACATTCCAGGCGGCGATGGCCTTGGCATGACTGCCCGCTGCAAAGCGATCCGCATCGGCGCGGGCCACACCGAATTTGGCGATCATTGCTTCGCACAGGACGCCCATGGTCTTTTGCGTGGTGTAATCGGCGCCGCTGGGCAGTTCCGGTTTCAGATCGCCGGGCCGCAGCGTCTTCAGTACCCGCAGCAGGCTCGCTGCCGAACGATCCTGATAAAGCTTGAACGCGCCGCGCCGCAAACCGCGGCCGAGGCGCACCGGAATGTCCGAGAAATTTTCGGTGCCGCCGGCAATTCCAGCTTCGATGCGGCCGAGCGCAATCTGGTCGCAGACGCTGGTCAGTGCCACTGTTGGCGATAGTCCGGCCATAGATACCGTATACGCCGGCGTAGTGCTGGGCAGGCCAGCGCCGAGCATGCACTCGCGGGCGACATTGGAGGTTTCAACTTCATGCAACACCGTGCCCATGACCACCAGATCGACCAGGCCCGCATCGATGCCGGACTTCTCGACGAGGCCGGCGATCACCTTCGCGCCGAGCTGATGACTCATCAGCGCAGCATAGGCGCCGCCGGATTCCATGAATGGCGTGCGCGCGCCGGCGACGATCACCGGCAACTGTTCCGGCCGCAAATCGAAGGGCTGGCGGTCAGTCATGCAAATCCCAGACGATACGCCGACCGCTGCGCGCGGCCGAATCCGCCCAAGAGTCCGCGCGCGCCAGATAACGCTGCTCGACTGCGGCGCGCTTGATTTTCAGCGTGGGCGTCAGCAAGCCATTTTCGGGTGTCCAGAGGTCGTCGAGGACGACGGCGAAATCCAGCTTTTCGTGATCGGCCAGGTTTTCATTGACGCTGCCGAGCAGCGCTTCGAGTTCCGCGCTGAGCTGGGCACGCGGATCGGCGTCGCGGCTGGAGGCGCGGATTTCCGGCGGCAGGATCAACAGCGCAAACGGCTGCGGTCGAGATGGCCCGGTGACACAAACGGTTTCGATCTTGGGGTAATCGCCCAGCCGGTTTTCGATCGGCGCGGGTGCGATGTATTTGCCCTTGCTGGTCTTGAACAGCTCCTTCACCCGGCCGGTCAGACGCAGGCGGCCCGAGGCATCGATCTCGCCGCGGTCGCCGGTTTTGAAATAGCCGTCCGGCGTTAAATCCTCGGCAAGTTTTTCGGGCATCTTGTAGTAGCCGAGCATCTGGCCAGGACTTTTCACCAGCAGTTCGCCATCGTCGGCGATGCGCGCCAGCACCCCCGGCTGCGGATGGCCGATATAGCCCAGCCTGAACTGGCCGACCTGGCCGAGATGCGAGTAGCCGAGATTTTCCGTCATGCCATAGGCTTCCAGCAGCTCCAGGCCGAGCTGGCGATACCAGTCGATCAGTTTCTGCGGCAATGGCGCGGCCCCGCTGACGGCGATGCGCGTGTGCTGCAAGCCGAGCTGCTTGAGAATCGCGCGTCGCAACAGCCGCGAAAGCAGCGGAATGCGGAACAGCCGCTGCTGCCGCTGCAAAGGCAGCTTTTCATTCACGGCTTGATAGAACTTGGTCCATAGCCGCGGTACCGAAAAGAAATGCGTGGGTCTGGCGCGCCGCAGATCGGCGGCAAAGGTATCGAGCCGATCCGCAAAGTAAATATGCGCGCCTGCGCAGAGCGAAACCGCCTCGACACCGACGCGCTCGGCCACATGCGCCAGCGGCAGGTACGACAAATAACGGCTTTGCGTATTGACTTGGTAGGACCGGCTCATGATCGCCGCGCCGGATTCCATCGCGCCGTGACTGTGCATCACACCCTTCGGCAAGCCGGTGCTGCCGGAGGTGTAAAGAATGCTGGCCAATTCTTCGGGTGCCGGCTGCGAGACCGTTCGCAAGGGCTCGCAAGCCTGCATGATGGCTTCCCAGCGAGTGCTTTCCATCGCAGGCGCGAGCGGCAGCGTCACGATCGGAATGGTCGCTGCCAGCCGTTCACGCATCGGCGGCCAGGCAGCCGTTTCATCCATCTTGCCGATCACCAGCAGTCGGGCATCGCTGTGCGTCAATACATAGATCGCAGTTTCGGAGTGCAGCGCCGGATATAGCGGCACGCTCACATGACCCGCGAGCCAGATGCCGAGGTCGGCGATAATCCAGTGCGCGCTGTTCTTGCTGAGAATAGTGATATGGCTGCCCGGCGGCAGCTTCAGCTCGTTCAGATAGCTGGCAAATCGCCGCGCCTGATCCAGCGCCTGCGCCCAGCTGTAGTGGTCGACGCCCTGCGCATGCGGCTGCGTCAGGAAAATGGCATTCGGTGTCGCGGCTTCCCAGTGCAGTGCGCGATCCACCAGAGTTTTGGAGGCTTGATTCATGGCTGCCCGGTAAGCGTCGCTGTTTGATTGCGGAACAGCCGATAGTGCGTCCAGTCGATACGACGGGTGCGGCGACGGTACTCCATCATCGAGCCGATCCAGTTGTTGGTGTTGCGGCCGTCCGCGGTCTTGTACCAGCTCTGGCAATCACCGGCGAAAGTGGTGAGACTGCTGCGTTGCTCGATCTCGCGGCGATAGTCGGCCTGCGCTGCAGCTGTAACCTCGGCACAGTGCCAGCCGAGTGCGGCGCGCTCCCGCAGCAGCTTGACGATATAACGCTGCTGGCATTCGAGCATGAAGACGATGGAGCCCGAGCCGACATTGGTGTTCGGCCCATACAGCAGAAAGAAATTCGGGAAGCCGGCGACCGCCATGCCGAGATAGGCATCCGCGCCGTTGCGCCAGTGTTCGCTGAGCAGGCGGCCATCGATGCCGGTGATGCGCATCGGTGCGAGGAACTCGGTAGCGGCAAAACCGGTGGCGTAGATGATCGCGTCGACTTCCCGAATGCGGCCGTCGGTGTTGCGCACGGCGGTTTCGGTGATCTCGGCGATCGCTTCGCCGACCACTTCGACATTCGGCCGTATCAGCGCGGGCAGCCATTGCGTGGTCAGCAGGATGCGCTTGCAGCCGATCGGAAAATCGGGCGTCAATTTGCGCCGCAATGCCGGGTCGCGTACCTGTATGCGCAGCTGGACCTGCGCCAGCAGACGCATCAGGCGTTCGGCCCAGGCGTGGCCATTGTAGGCATAGGCGAGGGCTTCCGTAATCAGGAAAATGCGCAGCCGGTCGAGGTCGTAAACCCACGGCAAACGATCGAACAGCCTGCGCATGAAGGGGGATATCGGCCGCTCGAATTTCGGTGCAACCCAGCCCGGCGAACGCTGGAACAGATACAGCTGCCGCACCTGTCTGGCGATTTCAGGCACGAACTGCACGGCGCTGGCGCCGCTGCCGATCACGGCGACGGTTTTACCGCGCGGATCGAAGCCGTGATCCCACCGCGCCGAATGAAACTGGGTACCGGCAAAGCGCTGCTGGCCTTCGATTTTGGGCAAGGCCGGCCGATGCAGCTGGCCGACGGCGCTGATCAGCATTTCGGCCTCATGCACGCCGCCGTCGGCGAACTTCAAGCGCCAGATGCCGCGTTGCGTATTGAAATCCGCCTGCACCACTTCGCGCCGGAACTGGATGTGCGATGCGATCCCGAACTTGCGTACGCAGTGGCGCAGGTAGTCGAGAATTTCGGCCTGCTTGCCGTAGCGCCAGGCCCAGGGGTGGTGCGACTCGAACGAAAACGAATAAAGCTGCGAAGGCACATCGCAGCCGGCGCCGGGATAGGTGTTGTCGCGCCAGACGCCGCCGATCTCGTTGCTCTTCTCGAAAATCGTGAACGCATCGATGCCGGCCTGCTTCAGATGATAGGCCATGCCGATACCGCCGAAGCCGCTGCCGATGATCGCAACCCGGCTGCTGCTGATGTTCTCCCCGCTGCTCATGCCGCGTTCTTCTCCTCGACGCAGTTTTGGTGACATAGCTTGCACCGCAGCGCCGATGCACATCACGATTGCCGAGGCCAGTCGATTGATAATTGCGGCCAAGCCGCTGCCTTGGGCTGAGCCTCGGCACTGCGTATATCCCTGGCTATCGCCCGATATCGCCAGCGGGCAGCCGGCTCGCGGGCAGTCCTACGGCGCACCTCGCTTGGGTGTGGTTTCATCAAGCCGGTCGTTTCAGATGACCCTTAGAAATGGCCAAAACTCTGGATAGGATGACCGTATTGACCCTCGAAAGCGGTCATCCGAGCCGACAGAATTCGGCCTCAAGCTCTGGTTCCACTCCGGTACTCATACGCCATGTCTGAAGCATTCATCTATGACCATGTGCGCACGCCTCGCGGCCGCGGCCGCAGCGATGGCGCACTGCACGAAATCACGCCCTTGCAGCTGGGCACGCAGGTCTTGCGGGCCTTGCGCGAACGCACGCAGCTGGACACGCGCCAGGTCGACGACGTCATTTTCGGTGTGGTATCGCCGGTCGCCGAGCAGGGCGCAGTTCTGCCACGTTCAGCGGCGCTGAATGCCGGCTACGGCGACGGCATTCCCGGCGTGCAGGTGAACCGCTTCTGTGCGTCGGGGCTGGAAGCCTTGAACATGGCGGCGGCAAAAATCATGGCTGGCCAGTCGCCGGCCGTGGTTGCCGGCGGGGTCGAATCGATGTCGCGCGTGCCGATGGGTTCCGATGGCGGCGCCTGGCCGGCAGACCCTGCGTTCGCACCTGCCGTGCATTTCGTGCCGCAAGGGATCAGCGCGGATTTGATCGCCACGCTCGACGGCTATTCGCGTGAGGATGTCGATGGCTTTGCGGTCGAAAGCCAGCGCCGCGCGGCCTTAGCCTGGCAGGAAGGCCGCTTCGGCCGCTCGGTCGTCGCCGTGCGCGATGTTATCGGCGGCGTTGTGCTGGAACGCGATGAGCATCTGCGTCCTAGCACCACGCTGGCCGATCTCGGCAAGCTCAAGCCGGCTTTCGATCAGCTGGGCAAGCAGGCCGGTTTCGACGCCGTCGCCATCCAGCGTTATCCGCAGATTGAAACCATCCACCACGTCCATACCGGCGGCAATTCCAGCGGAGTGGTCGATGGCGCCTGCGCGGTATTGCTAGGCAATCGCAGCTTCGGCGAGCAAGCCAGGTTGCCGCCGCGCGCGCGCGTTCGCGCGTTCGCTTCGATCGGCTCGGAGCCTTGCATCATGCTCACTGGCCCGCAGCACGCTGCTGACAAAGTGCTCAAGCTCGCCGGCATGGACGTAAAGGATATCGATCTGTTCGAGGTTAATGAGGCGTTCGCTTCGGTGGTGCTGCGATTCATGCGCGCGATGAATGTGCCGCACGAAAAAGTCAATGTGAATGGCGGCGCCATCGCACTCGGGCATCCGCTCGGCGCAACCGGCGCGATCATTGTCGGCACCGCGCTGGACGAACTCGAACGTAGCGGCAAAACCACCGCGCTTTGCACGTTATGCGTGGGCGCCGGCATGGCGACCGCCATCATCATCGAACGCATTTAAGACCGCCCGCAAACGACGCCGGCCAGACAGGATTCCACCATGCAGACGCTGCAACTCCAGACAGATACCGAAGGCATCGCGCTTATCAGCATCGATGTCCCCGACCGGCCGATGAATGTCATCACGCCGGACTTCGTGAAAGACCTCGCCGCGGCAATCGAGCACATCGCCACCACTGCCGCGGTCAAAGGCGCGATCGTCACCTCGGGCAAGGCCGGCAGCTTCGTCGCGGGCGCTGATCTGAAAGACCTGGTGACGGCGTTCGACAGCGGCCTGAGCGCCGAACAGGGCGCCGGCATGGCGCGGGAACTGTCGCTGATTTTCCGCCGCATGGAAACCTGCGGCAAACCGATCGCCGCCGCCATCAACGGCCTTGCCCTGGGCGGCGGTCTGGAACTCGCACTGGCGTGCCATTACCGCGTGCTGATCGACGATCCCAAAGTACTTGTCGGTCTACCGGAAGTGCAGGTGGGACTGTTGCCCGGCGCCGGCGGCACGCAGCGTTTGCCGCGCTTGATCGGCATTCCGGCCGCGCTGCCCTTGCTGCTGCAGGGCCGCCAGATCAAGCCTGCGGAAGCGCTGAAGTCGGGCATTGTGCATGCGTTGGCGCCTGCCGATGGCCTGCTCCCGAAAGCGCGCGAGTGGCTGCTGGCGGCGTCGGTTGCGGAGCAGCCCTGGGATCGCAAGGGCTATCGGATTCCCGGCGGCGCCGGCCCGCTGGCGCCGCACGCGATGCAGACTTTCGTTGCCGGCAACGCGCTCACCGCGAGCCACACTCACGGCAACTATCCGGCGCCGGCGGCGATATTGTCCTGCGTTTATGAAGGCACCCAGGTGCCGATCGACCTCGGCCTGCGCATCGAATCCAAGTATTTCGGCAAGCTGTTGTCGAGCCCGGTGGCGCGCAATCTGATCCGCACGATGTTCGTCAACAAGGGCGCGGCCGACAAGCTCGCCAGCCGGCCGAAAAACGTACCGCGATCGAAAGTCCAGAAGCTCGGCGTGCTCGGTGCCGGTATGATGGGGGCAGGCATTGCGCATGTCAGCGCCAAGGCCGGCATCAGCGTGGTGCTGCTCGACAACACCCGGGAAATGGCTGACAAAGGCAAGGCTGCAGCAGCGGCAATGCAGGCGAGGGATCTGGCCAAAGGCAAGACCACGCAGGACAAGATCGACGCGATTCTGGGCCGCATCAAGACGACCGCCGATTACGCCGATCTGGCAGGCTGCGATCTGATCGTCGAGGCGGTGTTCGAGAAACGCGAGATCAAGGCCGATGTCACCGCCAGGGCCGAAGCGGTGATTCCCGAAACCGGAATCTTCGGCTCGAATACCTCGACCCTGCCGATCACGGGACTTGCGAAGGCATCGAAACGGCCGCAGCAATTCATCGGCATCCACTTTTTTTCGCCGGTCGAAAAAATGCCGCTGGTAGAGATCATCGTCGGCGAATCGACCAGCGAAGCGACGGTCGCAAAGACGCTGGACTACGTCAGCCAGCTGAAGAAAACACCGATCGTCGTCCACGATTTTCCGGGGTTTTTCACCAGCCGTGTCTTCGGCAGCTTCACCCAGGAAGGCCTGAAAATGCTGCTCGATGGAGTGGCCCCGGCGCTGATTGAAAATGCCGCGCAGCAGGCGGGCTTTCCGGTCGGGCCGCTGGCGGTGTCGGATGAAGTGACGCTGACGCTGCAGCACGGTATTTTCAAGCAGCACGATGCCGACCGGATTCCCGCCCGTTTCCTGAATCATTCCGGGCGGCCGGTGGTGGACCGGATGGTGACCGAATTGCAGCGGCCCGGCCGCCGCTTCGGCGCCGGCTTTTACGACTACCCGGCGGCTGCGCCGAAGCAGCTCTGGCCGGGGCTCAAGGAGGCCTTTCCGCCGGCCGCCGAGCAGCCGGATGTCGCCGACCTCAAACAGCGTTTCCTGATGCTGATGGCGCTGGAAACCGCGCGCTGTTTCGAGGATGGCGTGATCACGCATGCTGCCGATGCCGATATCGGTTCGATTCTCGGCATCGGTTATCCGGCCTGGACCGGCGGCACGCTTTCTTACATCGACATGCTTGGCATCGGCCCTTTCGTCGCCGAATGTCAAAGCATGGCCAAGCGCTATGGCGCGCGGTTCGAGCCCTCGGCGTGGCTGATCGAACGGGCCAGCCGAAATCAGCCGTTCTATGGCTGAAGCCTGACCGGGCTGGTACTTCGTTGACGTCGCGCGGGCGCAAGCAGCGTTCCTGAGCTCTTGCGCCTCCATCCTGCCAATTGATTCACACCGGCAGGCGGGTAACATAGCGGGATGCTCTGCCACAGCTGGGTTTGTCGAAAGCGCCGAACCCGGTGGTGGAGAAGTTTCAGCAGCATCGCGTGCCCAGACTACCCACAGCCCCAACACAAGCAGAAGTGAATGCACTCGGCCGGCCAGATCCGGTTGCAGGATGGCGTTCGACGACGCGGGCTGGAGCAACCCCATTCCAGGAGATCGATCATGAGTAAACCGCAGCCGACCATCATCTACACATTGACGGATGAGGCGCCGTTGCTCGCAACCTTTGCTTTCCTGCCGGTGATTCGAGCGTTCATCGAGCCTGCGGGCATCCAGGTCACCACCAGCGATATCTCCGTCGCGGCGCGCATCCTTGGCGAATTTCCCGATTTCCTGACGGAAGATCAGCGCGTGCCGGACAACCTCGCCGAACTCGGCCGGCTGACGCTGCTGCCGGATACCAACATCATCAAGTTACCGAATATCAGCGCCTCGCAGCATCAGCTGGTCAGCGCCATCAAGGAACTGCAGGCGAAGGGCTACAAGGTTCCGAATTTCCCCGAAGACCCGAAAACCGACGAGGAAAAAGCCATCCGCAAGCGCTACTCGAAGTGTCTGGGCAGTGCGGTGAATCCGGTGCTGCGCGAAGGCAATTCGGACCGTCGCGCGCCGAAGGCGGTGAAAGATTACGCGCGCAGGCATCCGCACAGCATGGGCGAATGGAGCATGGCTTCGCGCACGCATGTGGCGCACATGAAGCATGGCGATTTCTATCACGGCGAGAAGTCGATGACGCTCGATCGCGCGCGCGACGTGAAGATGGAACTGGTGCCGAAGAACGGCAAGCCGATCGTGCTCAAGCCCAAGGTTCCGCTGCTCGATGGCGAAGTCATCGACAGCATGTTCATGAGCAAGAAAGCCCTGTGCGCATTCTACGAAGCGCAGATGGAAGACGCGCGCAAGACCGGCGTGATGTTCTCGCTGCATGTGAAGGCGACGATGATGAAGGTCAGCCACCCGATCGTGTTTGGCCATGCCGTGCGCATCTTCTACAAGGAGGCCTTCGAGAAGCACGGTAAGCTGTTCGACCAGCTCGGCGTCAACGTCAACAATGGTCTGGTGAATCTGTACGAAAAGCTGGAAACCCTGCCGACCTCGCAGCGCGAGGAAATCATCCGCGACATGCACGCCTGCCACGAGCACCGCCCCGAACTGGCGATGGTCGATTCGGCCAAGGGCATTTCCAACCTGCACGCGCCGAACGATGTGATCGTCGATGCCTCCATGCCCGCCATGATCCGCCTCGGCGGCAAGATGTGGGGCGCCGACGGCAAGCCCAAAGACACCAAGGCGGTGATTCCGGAGAGCACGTTTGCGCGCATTTATCAGGAGATGATCAATTTCTGTAAAACGAATGGCAATTTCGATCCGGTAACGATGGGTACTGTCCCCAACGTCGGACTGATGGCGCAGCAGGCCGAGGAATACGGCTCGCACGACAAGACCTTCGAGATCGCCGAAGATGGCATTGCCAATATCGTCGATCTCGCCAGCGGCGAAGTGCTGTTGTCCCAGCAGGTCGAAGCCGGCGACATCTGGCGCATGTGCCAGGTCAAGGACGCGCCGATCCGCGACTGGGTGAAGCTGGCGGTAACCCGCGCACGCAACTCCGGCATGCCCGCCGTGTTCTGGCTCGACCCCTACCGCCCGCACGAAGCCGAACTCATCCGCAAGGTGCAAACCTACCTGAAGGATCACGACACCCAAGGGCTGGATATCCAGATCATGTCGCAGGTGCGCGCCATGCGTTACACGCTGGAACGCGCCATCCGCGGGCTGGACACCATCTCCGTTACCGGCAACATCCTGCGCGACTACCTCACCGATCTGTTCCCCATCATGGAACTCGGCACCAGCGCCAAGATGCTCTCCATCGTGCCGCTGATGGCGGGCGGCGGCATGTACGAAACCGGCGCCGGCGGCTCCGCACCAAAGCATGTCAAACAGCTGGTCGAGGAAAACCATCTGCGTTGGGATTCGCTCGGCGAATTCCTCGCGCTCGCCGTCAGCCTGGAGGATCTTGCCCTCAAAACCGGCAACCCGCAGGCCAAGATTCTCGCCAAAACGCTCGACGCCGCCACCGGCAAGCTGCTCGACAACAACAAGAACCCGTCGCCCAAGACCGGCCAGCTGGATAATCGCGGCAGCCAGTTCTACCTCGCCCTGTACTGGGCGCAGGAACTCGCCGCTCAAACCCAGGATAAGGCCCTGCAGCAACGCTTCGTCACCCTGGCGAAGACGCTCGGCGAGAACGAGAAAACCATCATCGGCGAACTCTCCGACGTACAAGGCAAGCCGGTCGACATCGGCGGCTACTACCTCGCTGACACCCACAAGGTCGAAGCCGTCATGCGGCCGAGCAAAACCTTCAACGCCGCGTTGGCGGCCGCAACCAAGCCCGGCTGATGGCGCATTCCGGCCGGTATTCCGCCGATGTCCATTGGCGATATCCTGGGCGGCGAGGGCAACCTCCGCCGTATCGCACCTGAACGAAACGCATACGTTCGCGGACTGGTGCACGGTAGGGCAGTCATTGCCGCCCTATTGCAGGCTTGATAACGGCGGATCGCCCGACCAAAAGCCGGCAGATTGCCTGATCCAGAACAGAGCATCGGCTGATAAACGCCAGCGAAATGCTCAAGGCTTGGGCCGTACAGGCAAGTGATAACCCTGATCCGCGTTGAATCAGCCTGCGATCGGCACGGATTCAACCGTAAACCGCCTCTGGTATCGCCCAAAGCGCATGGCCGATCCATCCGAAGAAACGCTGCTCCTATCGTCGGAACACGCTCACTCTATCTGCGGAATGCCCTCGTTCCGTGATCTGGGCCAGCGTAAGGTGCGCTATGCCCACGCGCTTGCCTGAAAACTTAACCTCTGTTTACCTGGCGACGCTGAATTGTTGGCCGGTAGAACGCTCAAAGGTTAAGCTGCGGTTCATCCCTGCGGCGCAAAATTGCGATTACGTCAAAGCACCTTGATTGATACCGAACATCGGGAGATTCGCTTGCACAAACCATCTTATTCCGGCTCGATTGCTGGCCTTGCGCTGGGTTCCACGCTGTTGATTTCGGCCTGCGCGACTCAGCCCCTTGCGCCGACGGTGCAGGTTTTCCCGGCACCCAACAAGCCGTTTGAAGTATTCCAGGGCGAGCAGGCGCAGTGTGAGCAATACGCCAATCAGCAGGTCGCTGGCCGTGCGGATGCGGCGAACCAGCGTGGGCTGGGCGAGGCGGTGATTGCGACTGCGCTGGGCGCGGGCCTGGGTGCGGCAGTCGGTGGTGGACGCGGCGCTGCGGTGGGTGCTGCGGCGGGTGGC
>CAJCJH010000104.1 GCA_903970615.1 Rhodospirillales bacterium | reverse complement strand
CAGGCGCAATCGGTGGAGCAATGGGCTTTGGCGAGGGCGATTGCGCCGGGTTTGTCGTTGTCGGCACGGGAGTTGGCATCGGCGCCGGAGCGGGCCGGAATGCGGGGGCTATCCGGCTGGCGGGCAAATTCTGCTGAGCCGTTTCTCCGCGTGCGCAGCCGTTCTCATCGACGCGTTCTCCAAACGGCGTTGACGGGCAGCGGTCAATACCATCCGGCACGCCATCGAAATCCGTATCGATTGCGCAGCCATGTACATCGACGCGCGCGCCATGCGGCGTGTAAGGGCAATCATCACGATCATCCGGCACGCCGTCACCGTCGGCATCGGAATTGGCGGCCAGGGGGCAACCGGTGCTGTCGACAGGAGTTCCGGGCGGCGTGTATGGACACAGATCGATTTCGTCGGGCACGCCATCTGCATCGCCATCGACCATCGGTGGCGATTGCGCTTGGACAACACTGGCTGCGGTCAGCAGTAGCAGCAGCACTATCAGCGGCCGTGGCGATTTCAGCGCTTTCACTCCCCCGTTCGGCACATTTACGCGCTCGTCGTCCATAGGTCGCGTCTTGCTCAGGTTCTTTGTGCTGTTTGATTCAGACGACAGGCTCGACCAAGCCCGATCGACTGTCAACAAAAACCCCCGCCGCACGATGTGCGGCGGGGGTCATTTATCAAACGCGGATCAGGACTACGTTTATTGCAGCGTCTTGATCTCGACACGACGGTTGAGCGCGCGGCCCGCCTTCGTGGTGTTCGGTGCAACCGGCTTGCTTTCGCCGTAAGCATGAATCTGGATGCTGGACGCCTTCACGCCCTTGCCGGTCAGATACTGCTCAACAGCGTTGGCGCGGCGCTCAGAAAGTGCCTGGTTATAGGCATCCGTACCGATCCAGTCGGTGTGACCGGAAACATCCACTTTCACATCCGGATATTTGCCGGCGATCTCGTTGATCACAGTCGCGTCCGAGTCCAGGCTCGAACGTGCAAAAGCATCCAGCGTGGATTTATCGAACGCGAAATGAACGTCGTCGAAACGACGGCTGACGTCGACTTTCGGAGGCGCCTTGAGCGGCGGCTTGGTCGGCGTCGGGATCGGCTGAACCGTTGGCTCTTCCGCTGCAACCTTCTTGACGATGCCGATCGGAATCACCAAGCCAAGCGAAAGCACCGGCTCGCCGAACGTGTTGACGCCTTTGCTCGGAAACTTGCCGCTATCAACGAACGTCCAGCGATAAGCCGCGCTGGCGCGCACACCGAAGTCGGTGTTGAAAACCTTGAAATAGTGAATTGCGCCCAAGCCGGCATCGGTAAAGAACGTACTGTCCTTGCCGCCTTGCGTCAGCACTTCTGTGCTGTGACCCACATTGACTCCAAAGTAAGGCGCCAAAGCAGAATCGCGCGAGAAGAAATACTGCCCACCCAACTGCTCCGTATATTCCCTCCACGGCTCGCTGCCGGCGATGGAACCATCGTGGTTGAAATGGGCGTAGGTACCGCCAAGTTCGATATTGAAGTGCTGGCTGAGCGGGATGCCGCCGCTGATCGTGCCTCCAAGGCCATCATCCGACTTGCGGCTATTGTCCGCAAAGATGTAGTTCAGGCTTTCGCCGATGTAGGGGCGCATGGCCACATCATCCGCCTGCGCAACTCCGGACATGCCTAAAGACATACCCAAGAATGTTGCCCCGGCGCCAAAAAACGATAGTGCCTTCAACTTCATCTTCTACTCCTAAGCCACGGAATTGTTGTTGGACCGCCCCATAAATCACTTTCACTACTTGCTCTACCAGCAGCGGTAAGCTTCGCATTTTTCGCGCCGCTTCGCTTCTAGATTATACGGACGTAAGCAAAGCGGCAAGACGCTGAGGCCGCGGAAGGTCATGATTAACTGCTTTTTCGGGAAATTTGGGTGACAATTCGCGCCCGCTTCCATTTATGGTCTCGCACTTTGTACGATTTTTTATTTCACTACGGTTTATTCTTTGCGAAAACCATCACGCTGGTCGTCGCACTGGCTGCTTTTGTCGTCATCGTCGCTGGCGCATTGCGCGAGTCACGCCGCGGCAGTTCCGACCGGCTTGAGATCAAGCACGTCAACCAGCGCCTGCAGCATTCCGCCGACATACTGAATGCGGAATTGCTCAACGACCCGGAATACAAGCGTTACGAAAAGCAGCGCAAAGCTGAAGACAAGGCGCGCCAGAAACCGCGCGGCGAAGCCGGCGCAAGGTTGTTCGTGCTGGATTTTGACGGCGATCTCGAAGCTTCGTCGGTCGACTCGCTGCGGGAAGAAATCAGCGCGCTGCTGCAGGTGATCCGACCCGGCGACGAAGTGCTGCTGCGTCTCGAAAGCGCCGGCGGCGTCGTGCATGGCTACGGTCTGGCGGCGTCGCAATTGCGGCGTCTGCGCGATCGCTCATTCCGGCTGACGATTGCAATCGACAAGGTCGCGGCCAGCGGTGGTTATTTGATGGCGAGCGTTGCCGATCACATCGTCGCCGCACCGTTCGCCATCGTCGGTTCGATCGGTGTGATCGGGCAGCTGCCGAATTTCAACCGCCTGCTGCGCGATAACAAGATCGACTACGAAGTTCATACCGCAGGCGAATACAAACGCACCTTGACCTTGTTCGGCGAAAACACCGATGCCGGACGCGCCAAATTCCGCGAAGAACTGGAGCAGGTGCATAGCCTGTTCAAGCAGTTTGTCGCCGAAAACCGGCCCAAACTGGCGATCGGCCCGGTCAGTACCGGCGAGTACTGGTACGGCACACAGGCACTGGCTTTGGGCTTGATCGATGAACTCAAAACCAGCGACGACCTGCTGCTCGAATCCGCCGCCAAAATGGAAGTCTACGAGCTGCGCCAGCGGCCTCAGCGCGACCTGCGCAAATGGCTGCTGGGAAATTTGAGCCAGCTGGGCGCCGGTACCAGCGGGCTGCATCGCAAGCTATTGCAGTTGCGCTGAATCGGGTCGGTAATTTCGACTCGATCAGGTAAAAAATTCCTGACAGCCCAGAAACTCGGCAACATTTTTACGGTCGTAAAGCGCTCAGGCCAGTCGAGTTGTTGATCGAATCGCCGCGATGTATCCCGGTACAGGATTCCTGAAAATACTTTTACCCAAAGGTTGGAAATGTCCAAAACAATGTTAATCAAGTCCACCGCTGCGGCGGCTCTGCTGGCGCTTGGCGCAACTGGCGCTGCAGTGATTTTGAGCACCACCTCGCCGTCGGCAGTTCATGCAGATATTCCGCCAACCGTGCTTGGACAGGTGCAGACGCCCTCCGGCCCGATGCCCTCGCTGGCGCCGATGCTGAAAACGGTACTGCCGGCGGTGGTCAACATCGCGGTGACCAGCAAGGTCGAAGTGCAGAATCCACTGATGCAGGATCCGTTCTTCAAGCATTTCTTCAATATGCCGGATCAGCAGGAGCCGCAGGAACAGGAAGCGCAGGCAATCGGCTCTGGCGTGATCGTCGATGCCGCCAAGGGTTATGTCATCACCAATAATCATGTGATCGACCAGGCCGATTCGATCAAGGTCAAGCTCAACGACGATCGTGAGTACGACGCCAAGCTGATCGGCAAGGATCCGGAAAGCGATCTCGCCGTCCTGCAAATCAAGGCGGATGATCTCAAGCAGCTGCCCATCGCAGATTCGGATCAATTGCAGGTGGGCGATTTCGTCGTCGCCATCGGCTCGCCGTTCGCGCTGAACCAGACGGTGACTTCCGGTATCGTCAGCGCGCTCGGCCGCGCCACGCCGGATGGCGGCGATGGCATTCAGGATTTCATCCAGACCGACGCCTCGATCAACCCCGGCAATTCCGGCGGCGCACTGGTTAATCTGAGAGGCGAGCTGGTCGGAATTCCGAGCCAGATTTTGTCGCGCAGCGGCGGCAACATGGGTATCGGCTTTGCCATTCCGACCAACCTGGTGAAGTCGGTGATGACGCAGCTGATCGCCACCGGCAGCGTCAATCGCGGCCGCATCGGCATCGGCATCCAGCCGCTGAATCCGCAGCTGGCGAAAGCCTTTGGCCTGAAGGATACGCACGGCGCGCTGGTCACGCAGGTAACGCCCGGCTCACCGGCGGCGAAGGCGGGCATCAAGGTGAAGGATGTCATCATTTCCGCAAACGGCCGCGAAATCCAGAATGCGCAGCAGCTTCACAACACGGTCGGCGTGCTGAGTGTCGGCGACAAGATCAAGCTGAAACTGATTCGTGATGGCGAACCCAGGGAAATTTCCGTCGAAGTCGGCAAGACACCTGAAAAAGCGGTTGCCACAGCGACTGGCAAGGTCACCAAGTCGAAGCTGGCCGGTGTGACGCTCGGCGAAGTCACCGACGGCGACACCAAGGGCGTGCAAATCACCGCGATCGAGCCGAACTCGGCGGCGGCGCGCAGCGGCTTGCGGCCGGGCGATGTGATCGTCGGCGTCAACAACAAGGCGGTGGCGAGTGTCGACGATTTCAACTCGGCGGCAACCGCCAGCAAGGATGGCCAGATGCTGCTGCAAGTGCAGCGCGGCAACGGCATGTTCTTCCTGGTCCTGCAATAAAACGCCAATCGTTTTGATGATGCAAAAGCAGCCCTTCCGCGCGGAAGGGCTGCGCTATACTCGGCGCAAATTACTCTGCAAACGCCGATGCTCGCCGACGAACTCGCTCAGCTTGAAGAACGTGTCCAGCGCATGGTTACCGCGTATCGTCAATTGCGGCTGGAAAAAAAACGCATGCAGCAGGAGCGCGACCGTCTGCTGGCACTCAACGCAGAACTGAAGCGCCGCATCGAAGGCGTGGTCGAGCGGATTCGTCTGCTCGAAACGGATCAGGCGCCATGAGCCTGGTCACTGGCAATAGCTCGAAATCGCGCAAGGACGAAGCGCTCACCGTCACTGTTCGCGTGATGGGCCGCGAATATTCAGTGGCTTGTCCCGCCGATGAGCACGAAGCGCTGGTGGCCTCCGCCGATCATTTGAATGAACGCATGACCGCGATCCGCCGGCGCGGCAAAGCGCTCGGAACCGAGCGTATCGCGGTGATGGCCGCATTGAATCTCGCGCGCGATTTTCTGGCGCTGAAAGGCCACGAAGCATTGGCGCCGCAGCAGGCCGCTGCGATCGAAAAAATCAAGCAACTGGGCCTCGATATCGACAGCACGCTCAACGCGCCGGAGTGAGTCTGTTTTGTTGTCGGACCGCGGCTTTGGAACGCAGCTCGATATGTTAGTCTTATCACTGTCTCCTGCGGTGTTCGATGTTCGTTAGAACCCCTTGAGCCTAATTGTTATGCCTAGGGAGCCAAACCCGCGTAGGGCGTGCAGGTCCGCGAAGTCAGCGGAAAGCCCGAATACATGGAACGGCACCCACTTGAGACGCTGTCTCAAGGTCGAAGACGAATGACGGCACAGGCGGGAGACACTTTTCTGATTTCCGCAGCGGCGCAGAAGGCCAGTATTCGCAAGCATCTGCGCTGGTTGCGCCGGCTGATCCCGCGCGCGGAACGCAGTCTTGCTGCACGGCTCACGGCGCGAAAATTGTTGCGTCTACGGCGCGTGCAACGTGCGCGATCCATCGCGGTCTATCTCTCGATCCGCGATGAACTGGCGACTGCGCCCTTGATCGAAGGTTTGCTGAAAGCCGATGCGCGCGTATTTGCACCTTGTGTCGGGCACGATCAAAAAATGGTTTTTGTTCCACTCAAGCAGCAACGGAAATTTCGCACTGATGCGCTGGGCATGCAAACCCCGCTGACGAGGCGCCCGCGATATTCCGCACGCCAGCTGGATTTGATCGTGATGCCGCTGGTCGGTTTCGATCTGCACGGCAATCGAATCGGCATGGGCGCTGGCTACTATGATCGGGCCTTGCAGTTCACCCGAGTGGTCAAACGGCCCTGGCTGCTTGGCTATGCTTACCGACAGCAACAGACTGAGCCGTTGGCGGCGGAAAGCTGGGATGTAAAACTCGACGCCATCGCAATGGCCTCGGGTTTGCGGCGTTCAAGCCGCAGCGATTGAGCGGCAAGATGGCTTGCGCATGACGGGCATTCGCGTGTCGTGACTGCATTGGAAGTTTAAGGATGATTCAAAATGATAAAAAATTTTCGCCTCCTCGCGGGCTTGCTCGTGAGCACCGTACTGGCCGACTGCGCCGCGCCGCCGGTGCAGTATTTTGCCGACTCCGATCATGAACTGATTACGTCTGCCAGTCTCGATCAAGTACCGCCGACTGAAGTGCGGCTGGAGGTCAAGTTCTATCGCGGCAACCAGGAAATCACCGGCGCCGAACCGAAGCTGCGGCATGCCGTCATCAATGCGCTCAACTCCACTTCAGTGCTGCGCGCCACGGACGATCCCGCTGCCACGGCGGTGCTGCATATCGAAGTGCTCGATTTCCTCAATCCAAGCGAACGCCAGCAAGGTGATTACTTATTTTCGGGCATGACCTACGGCAGTGTCTCCACCAGCCGCATTACCGATCGTTATGAATTCAAGCTGCGCTATGAAATGCCGGATGGACACGAGCGTTTCGCGCAGGACGAGCATGCGATCTGGACGCAGACCGGTGAGGCGCGCGCGCCCAGCCTGCGCGGTCCCTACGAAACTTCTGGTCATGCGTTTCAGGCGGTCGTCACCGACGTGGTGCTGTCGTTCCTGAAGGACATCAATCAATCGACCAGCTCCGACGACTCAGTGATTTTCGTGCCAGGCGCCGAGCAGTAAAACGACAGATAAGATCATGGCCCACTGGTTGATGAAATCCGAGCCGGATACTTTTTCGATCGATGATCTGGCCAAGCGGCCGCGTCAGACTGAAGCCTGGGACGGCGTGCGCAATTATCAGGCGCGCAACTTCATGCGCCGCATGAAAAAGGGCGATCGCATATTTTTCTACCACTCGAATTGCGCCGTACCCGGTATCGCCGGGCTGATGCGCGTCGTCTCCGAGGCGTATCCCGACCCTACGCAGTTCGATACAAAGCATCACCATTACGACCCCGCATCGAAGCCCGAAGAACCGCGCTGGTCATTGGTAGATGTGCAGTTCGATCGCAAGCTCAAACGCCTTATCAGCCTCGCCGAACTGCGCGAGCACGAAGCACGACTGCCGGGCTTTCAACTATTGATGAAAGGCTCGCGGCTCTCGGTAATCCCGCTGCGCGACGAGCATTGGGATTACATCCTGAAACTGGAAAATAGCTGAACGGCTCGCTGCACCGACCGGTGCAGCATCAGTCAGCTATGGCACTGACGCCAGCATTTTTTCCGCCGCAGCAAGTTCAGCCGGATCAGGGTTACCGGTCTTGCGCAGGCTGTCGAGTGCTTCGCGCACGCTTTGGTTTGCCAAGTCCCTCTGGCCTTTTGTCCAAGCCAATTCCGCACGCAGCAGTTTCAGTTGCGCAGGCCAGTCTTCTGCCGGTGCTTCCAGCCTTATTTTTTCCGCATCGATGGTACCGACGATTTGCTCCGCCTCGGCCAGATGCCCGCCGGTAGCGAGATCATCGAAAGCCAACCAGAATTTGAATAACTGGCCTTCCGGAGCAGCAACTCCCAGCACCTGATCGTAGCCGCGCACGGCCGCTACGAGATCCTGCAAACCGGCCACCGGTTGGGTGTTGGCAAACTCCGCCATGCCCAGACAGGCGTGCGCCCGCAATGTCATTGGATGAGTCGGCCCGGCATTATTCAGCTCGACCGCATAGGCATTGCGCAACATCGCTTCCGCTTGCGCAGCATGTCCTTGTTTAAGTTGTATCCAGCCGAGGTAGGTCAGCGACTCCGCGGTGAGTCCGTCGCTCGGGCCGATCGCGGTACTCAGGCCTGAATAAGCTTGGCCGAGCACGCGCTCGGCATCGATGTACTTCCGCTGAAGGAATAAGCCGATTCCGTAACGGCCTTGTATCGTGCCGGTCAGGGTTCCGCCATTTTTTTCCACCGCACCAACCTCATCAAGGGCATTGCGAAACAAGGGCATCGCCGCGTCAAACTGATTAAGGTGTGCGTAGCTCAGCGCCAGACTGGTCTGCCGGATGACGAGCTTGCTGATGTCCGTGGGATCTGCCGCCAGAATATCGACAAGTGCTTTCTGATTGAAAGGAAGTGCGCGATCGTATTGCTGCAATGCGAAATAGTAATTGCCGTTGATTCCATCGTGTCGCAACGCCAGTTTCGCATCGACATCCGGCAGCCGCGCAAACACTTCGTTCGCATGATTCAGCAGGGCTTGCGCGCGATCGAATTTCTGCTGAACCGTCAGCGCAAAAACCAGTCCGTATTCCGCTTGCAACGCTGCTGCACCCTCTGCGTCCGGCATCGCGCGATACAGATCAACGGCATGCTGAATCTGCGCCTCAGCCGCGTCGTAGTCGCCATCTTCGACATAAACCTGGCCGACGGCGGCGCGTATCGCCGCTTCCACCGCTGGCCGCGCGGCGAAACGATTGCCGAGATTGGCCAACGCGCGATCCACCGTTTCACGCGCCGTCAAGGGTTTGCCGTTACTGTCGCTAACCGTGAATGGCGACCCCGCGGAAAGAACGTCCTGATTGAAAAAAGTAACCACCGCGTTGGCAATATCGGCCTGATCGCGCGCCTCATCGCGGGCGCGAACAGCGGTTCGATAAAACCATAGCGAGGCGGCCAAGCCCGCAATCAGAGCCGTAACCGCCGCGATCAGCCACGGCCGGCGGGTTCTTGCGCGATCCAGCCGGCCTTGCAATTGCGCGGCGCGTTCCGCAGCCGCGCGTGCCCGCGCGCGCGCTTCCATGCGCGCATCGAGATTCTGCAAACGGCTGCTCAGTTCCGCTGCGGAAGTCAGCCGCTTTGACGGATCGCCAGCGGCAGCGGCGGCAATATCTTGGCGCAGCATCTCGTCATCGACATCCTGCTCCCAACCCGGCGCCAGCAGCCGGCGCAGGTCGCCCACCGCAAGCTGATACAAGATCACGCCCAGCGCGTAGATATCGGCCAGCGCGGTCGGCGCTTGGCCATTGATGACTTCCGGCGCCAGATATAGCGGCGTACCGGTGCGCGAATCGCTTGTCAACGCCTGCGTCTGGGTGAAACCCAGCTGGGTAATACCGAGTGAGGCGAGACGTTCCGGTTCGAGCAGACGGCCGCTGCCGAAATCGGTCAGGCGCGGGCGCCACAGACCTGCCGCGCTCTGGAACATCAGTACGTTGGCGGGCTTCAGGTCCTTGTGCAGTACACCGGCGGAGTGCGCCGCGGCTACAGCCTTGGCAATCTGTGCAGCCAGCTCGATGCGCTGCTGCCGCGGCAGGAAATTAATGCCGCCGATGTGCTGCGCCCACTCGATCAGATTCTGACCGCCGTATTCGCATTCGAGAAAGAATGGAATCTCGTCGAAATTCCAGTCGAGCACGCGGACAAAATCCTCGCGTTCGCCCAGCGTCTCCTTGATGACGCGGAACAAGGTGGCCTCGCGTTTCAGCGCCGAAAGGCGCGCGCCGTCAGGGCTGAACTTGAATACGCGCAGGTCGCGGGTCTTGTCGTGTTCGGCCAGCCATACTTCGGTCTCACGCCCGCTACCGAGCGGCCGCAGCAACTTCCAGTGCTCGCGTTTGTGAACCGCATCGCCGGCTTTCAAGGACAGCGGCGGTCGCTCGATGTCGGCGATATTTACGCGCGTAACCGGTGCGATGAAGCGATAGCCGACGCGGTGCACGGTGGCGATAATCTTCTGGCCATCGTCGTCCAGCACTTTGCGCAGTTTGCCGATGGCATTGGCCAGCGCACCGTCACCGATATGCTGATGGCCATAGACCGCTTCCATCAGCTCGGCACGCGACACCACCTCGCCCGCATGCCGCAGCAGATACTGCATCACCTCCAGCGGACGCGGTTCCAGCTCCTGCGGCGTTCCACCGACACGAAGCTGCCAGCGGGCCTCGTCAAATTCAGCCTGCCCGAAGCGCCAGATGAACGCCGCTGATCCAGTCATACCGCTCCCCTGCTCGCGCAGCTTTGCCTATCGGCACCGGGGCTGGCGCGGCTGCAACTTCCGTGCGAATTCCGTGCGAATTCCGTGCGAGTTCCGTGAAAACTTCCGGTTGAAGGCTGCTTATTGTTGCCCGCAGATTGTTGCACACGTTGAACTGCCTGTAAGCGCCCGGATTCGTAAAGGTCACTTAACACGCGTAGCGACGCGGGTCGCCAACCGGGATGCAGCCGCCGGGGATGGTTCAGGGTGGCGGGACTTTGTTTTTCCACAGCGCCGAATGAGGGGAGTCTTTATGCGAAGCCAGCGTTTCTTCCGTAGTTATCCGATCGCCACCGCGATCACTGCTCTCGGCCTTTGCACCGCGCTGGCCGCTTGGGCCGCGACCTTTAGCTTCAGTGACGTCAACAGCTTTGGCATCGATGGCCTGTCACAGCCGTTTGCCGGCGCCACCAGCAGCGGCCAGAGCTATGCGCGCGGCGTCAGCATCAGCGAAAGTGACACCAGCCAGAATATCTACTCGCTGGTGCAGGCCAGTCCGGACGGCACATCCGGCTATCAGGGACCGTATTACATCGTACGGCGTTTGAGCAACGGCAACATCGATACCAGCTTCGGCGCCAGCGGCTATGTCATCAGCTTCCCGCAGAGCAGCAATAGCAGTTATCAATTCAGCGGTCTCTGCATCGATCCGGGAACCAGCAATCTGGTGGTGGTCGGCAATGCCAACAACGGCAGCAATACCGCCGTGGTGGAGCGCCTGCTGCCGCCTGCGGCGGGTTCCGGCACGGCCGCGGCAGACACCAGCTTCGGCAATTCTGGTGTAGTCACCGTGACCCCAGCCGGCGGTAATAGTAATCCCGAATTCAAATCGTGCTCAGTAAGCAACGACGGCGCCGGCAACAACGGCGAAATTTATGCGTTCGGCGACGATGACGCCTATCCACAGACCTGCACCGGAAACTGTAGTGCGAGCTCCGGTCTGCTGCTGGTAGCCAAGATCGGCGGCGACGGCAGTATGAAAACCAGCTTCGGCTCTGACGGCATCACCGAGATTACCGTCAGCAGCGGCGGCACCTCGCTGATTCCGGAGGCATTCAATTTCGCCGGCAATGGCAATCAGTCCAGCTTTGCCGACATCATCATCGCTGGCGACGCTTATCCCAGCGGCAATGAGAACGGTCAGGTTGCAATGGCGGTGGCTCTGGACCGTTGCAGCGGCGCCCTGGATAACAATTTCAATGGCACCGGCGAGCTGGTGGACCCCAGTTACGACGGCAGCAGCTACAGCACAGCCTTGATCGGCAGAATCACCCAAAGCGGCGGCGCAGCCGACAATCTTTATCTGCTATTCGGCACTGCAAATAACGGCACTTATACGGGCGATTTCGTGCAGTTCCCAATCACTGGCGCCGTGCCCGATACCAGCAGCCCGACCACGCAGCCCGGCACCATCAGTTTTCCGGGTGGCTTTCAACCGAATCGTTACACCAGCAACGCCAGTGGCCAGATCGTGTTTGCCGGCGACACCAGTTCCAATGCCGAACTGCTGGCCGAACTCGGCGGCAGCGGCGCCATCGGCTACACACCCAGCAGCACGGCGGGAAGCGCCACTTGCTCCAGCAGCGGCAGCACCACCGGAAGCACCAGCGGTGGCTCGACAACGGGCGGAACGACTGGCGGCAGCAGCGGCGGTGGAACGAGTGGCGGCGACACCGGCGGCTCAGGTGGCACAACCGGCGGCAGCGCGACCAGCGGCGGCGGCACCAGCACTACAACAGGTGGAACCAGTAACGGCTCAACCACCGGCGGCGGCTCTGGCGGCAGCGGGACAGGCAGCCTCGATCCGGCAGGTGTGGCGGCCTTGTCGCTGCTGCTGATGTGGCGCCGCAAGCAGCGCCGACTTTAAGATTTCACGGGGGCTTTCTCGTTCAAAGCCCGAGCAAGCGACAGCCGCAGGATTAAAATTCCGGCGGCTGTTTCGCATTTGCGTCGGCCGTGAACGCTGGTTTCAAGCGGACGTACCGAGGAATAGCGCGTAAGCCGGATTATCCGATTCATCCCAGTATTCATAGCCGAGTGCACCCAGTGTGCGGCGGCATTCGGCCAGCGCGGACTTCGGCACTTGCAAGCCGCACAGCACGCGGCCATAAGCCGCGCCATGATTGCGATAGTGGAACAGCGAAATATTCCAGCGCTTGCCGATCGCGCTCAAGAATTCCAAACAAGCGCCGGGTCGCTCCGGAAATTCAAAACGGAACAGGCGCTCGTCGTGCGCGCCCGGTGCGCGGCCGCCGACCATGTATCGCACATGGACTTTGGCCATTTCATCGCCGGTCAGATCGGTCACTTCGAGACCGGTTGCACGCAAGCCGCGGATAGTCGCATCGCGTTCCGCAGCATCCGAAAATTTGATGCCGGCGAACACATGCGCCCGCTCCGGCGTGGCGTATCGATAATTAAATTCGGTGATCGGATGCCGCCCCAGCGCTTTCAGGAATTGACGGAAACTGCCGGGTTTTTCCGCGATCGTTACCGCCAGCAAAGTCTCGTGACCATCGCCCAATTCGGCGCGTTCGGCGATGTGGCGAAGCCGATCGAAATTCAGATTCGCACCCGAAATGATCGCAACGAAGGTCTGCCCTTGCACGCCGTGCTCGGCCACCCAGCGCTTGACACCAGCCACGCCGAGTACACCCGCCGGCTCCGGTAGCGAACGGTTTTCCTGGAACATATCGCGCGTTGCCGCACAAAGCTCGTCGATACTCACGCGCAGCGCCGCATCCACTGTTTCGCGCGCGATCCTGAACGGCAGCGCACCAGCCTGGCGTACTGCAACGCCATCCGCGAACAGGCCCACGCGATCGAGCTTCACGCGACGCCCGGCTTCGAGCGCCTGCGCCATGCAATCGGAATCTTCCGGCTCGACGCTGATGACTTTCACGCCCGGACGATGCTGCTTGATGTACGCCGCGACACCCGCGAGCAGGCCGCCGCCGCCGGTACAGACGAAAACAGCGTCCAGTGGACCACTGCCGATCTGCTGCAGGATTTCCTTTGCCACCGTGCCCTGGCCGGCGATGACATCCGCATCGTCATAAGGCGGCACCATCGTCAAACCCTTTTGCGCGGCGAGTTCGAGCGCGTGCGCGGCGGCATCGTCATACGCATCACCGAACAGCACCGCACGGCCACCGAGCAGCCGCACCGCATCCACCTTGATCTGCGGCGTGGTACGCGGCATCACGATCCACGCCGGACATCCAAGCTGACGCGCCGCCAGCGCCACGCCCTGCGCATGATTGCCGGCCGAGGCGCAGATCACGCCCCGCGCGCGCGCGTCCGCGCTCAGGCGCACCATCTTGTTGTAAGCGCCGCGCAGCTTGAACGAATACACACTCTGCTGATCCTCGCGCTTCATCAACACGCGGTTGCCGAGTCGAACCGAAAGCTTGGGCGCGAATTCCAGCGCGGTTACGTTGGCGACATCGTAGACGCGCGCCGCATCGATATCCGCCGCGGTGCGTTCGATCAGGCGCGCAGCGGCTGTGGTGGCGGGACGTTTTCTGGCGACGCTGGGTTTCACAAAAATGCGCAATCGATTGGCGGCGGAACAGCCGACTTGGGTGCGGCTTCAATCCCGATTCGTACGACGATTCGGGCCATGAGGGGTCGCGTATCATAGCGTCCGCTTGGCCGCGTTTTAAGCCTTGCCGCAAATTCCACAACGGATTGCAACCCTGATTGCAGCCCATTTCAGCCGATTCCGAGATTGATTGCCGTGACTGCCGCACCCGCCATCGATGAGATTGCCGCCGCCGATCTGCCGCCCGTGTGCTTCGTCGGCGGCGGCAACATGGCCGCGAGTTTGATCGGCGGCTTGATCGCCGCGGGGCTAGATCGCAGCCGCATTCGTGTTGCACAACGCAATGCGGAACGCGCCGCCAGCCTCGCCGCTCGCTTTGAGGTGCAGGTGTTTGCCGATGCCGCATCCGCCGCCGCCAACGCCGCGATCGTGGTGCTCGCGGTGAAACCGCAGCAGATGGCGGCAGCCTTGTCGCAATTCAAACTCGCCCCCGGAACCACGGTGATTTCCGTTGCCGCCGGCGTACGCGTAGCGAGCTTCATAAAACGCTTGCCGGATTGCGCAATCATCCGCGCGATGCCGAATACACCGGCGTTATTGCAGGCCGGAATCAGCGGTTTGTATGCGCCCGCGGCAACGCCCGCAGCCGCGCGCGCGCAGGCAAACGCGCTGCTGGCGGCGGCGGGCGAAGTCTGCTGGGTCGACAGCGAAGCGCAGCTCGACGCACTCACCGCTGTCTCCGGTTGCGGCCCGGCGTATTACTTCAAGCTGACGGAAATCTTGCGCGATGCAGGCGTGGCACTCGGTCTGGATGCCAGTATCAGCAAGCGTCTGGCGCAGCAGACCTTCATCGGCGCTGCGCGCATGGCGGCCGCCGCGAGCGAAGATGTCGCCGTGCTGCGCAGCCAGGTCACATCCAAAGGCGGTGCGACGGAGGCCGCGCTGGCGGTGCTTGAATCCGCCGGGCTCGGCCGTATTTTCAACGACGCCCTGCACGCCGCTGAGCAACGCTCGCGCGAACGCGGCGACGATCTCGAACGACTCTCATAACGCCACGTCTCCCATGAGTGCCAATACCAATAACGCTCTGCTGTTCCTGATCTCCGCAGTATTCGATCTCGCGGTCTGCCTGTTCCTGCTGCGCGTGTTGCTGCAGCTGGTGCGCGCCGATTTCTATAATCCGATCTCGCAACTGGTGTGGCGCATGACGCAGCCGATCATCGTTCCGATGACGCGCGCATTGCCACGCTACAAACGCTTCGATATCGCCAGCGCGCTGGTGGTTCTGCTGCTCGCGATGATCGAAGTGGAAGCCATCGGCAGCGTGCTCAGCGCGCAGATTCCGCTGTTACTGGCGGCCTGGTTTGCGCTGCTCAAAGTTGCCGCGATGCTGCTGCGTTTGTACACGCTGAGCCTGTTCGTGCAGGCGATCCTGTCGTGGGTCGGCCCCGGCACCAGCAACCCGGCGGCGAATGTTTTGTGGAGCCTGAACGAACCGCTGCTGCGGCCGGTGCGGCGCATTTTGCCGGCGATTGCCGGGCTCGATCTCTCGCCGCTGGTGGTGATGATCGCGCTACAGGTGGTGTATCGTCTGCTGCCGCTGCCCGGCTTCTTTGTCTGAGTTGCCGCAGGTGAGCACGGCGGTCGATCGCGGCCTGGCTTCGAGTCCGCCAAATGCCGCGACAGCTGCGACCGACAGCGTCGGCGTCGTCGTGCCGCGCGCAATTGAAATCAGTCAGCCTTTGCTGCTTGATTGCGGCCGCAGCCTGCCGCAGCACTCTTTGATGATCGAGACCTACGGCACACTCAACGCCGCGCGCAGCAACGCGGTGCTGATCTGCCATGCCTTGTCCGGCGATCATCACGCGGCCGGTTTTCACGCCGCGGACGATCGCAAACCCGGCTGGTGGGATTCCGCCATCGGTCCCCGCAAACCGATCGATACGAATCAATTTTTCGTGGTCGCGCTGAACAACCTCGGTGGCTGCCGCGGCTCGACCGGTCCGACCACGATCAACCCCGAAACCGGCCAGGCCTGGGGTCCGGATTTTCCGATCATTACCGTGCGCGACTGGGTGCGCTCGCAGGCGCTTTTGGCCGATCAACTCGGCATCGACTGCTGGGCCGCGGTGATCGGCGGTTCGCTCGGCGGCATGCAGGTGATGCAATGGGCGATCGATTGTCCGGGCCGTTTGAAGCACGCGCTGGTGATTGCCTCTGCGCCGCGCGCATCGGCGCAGAACATCGCATTCAACGAAATCGCTCGGCAGGCGATCATCTCCGATCCGGATTTTCACGAGGGCAGATATGCGGCCGTGGGGGCCAAGCCTTCGCGCGGACTCAAGCTTGCGCGCATGCTCGGCCACATCACCTATCTTTCCGACGATGCGATGCGTGCGCGTTTCGGCCGCGTCTTGCGCGGCGGCGGCGATGGCCGTTTCGCGTTCAACTACGAAGTCGAATTCGAAGTCGAAAGCTATCTGCGTTATCAAGGTCAGAGCTTCGTCGACCGCTTCGATGCGAATACTTACTTGTTGATGACCAAGGCGATCGACTACTTTGATCCGGCGCGCGAATACGGCGACGATCTCGCCGCAGCATTTGCCCACGCGCAGGCAAAATTTCTGGTGATCGCGTTCGATGCCGACTGGCGTTTTTCGCCAGAACGCTCGCGTGAAATCGTCAATGCGCTGGTGGTTGCGAACCGCGATGTCAGCTACGCAGTAATCGATTCGCCGCTGGGTCATGACGACTTTCTGATGCCGCTGCCGGAATATCAGGCGGTGCTGCGCGGCTACTTGCAGCGTGTTGCCGGAGAGCTTGCGGCATGAGCGCTCGGATCGGTCATCAGGCGAACGAGCGCATCGTCGAGCGCGCTCATAATCGTCCTGATAATCGCCCCCAAAATCGTACGAACGAATTGCGGCCCGATCTCGCGCGCATCAGCGACTGGATCGCGCCGGGCGCGCGCATTCTTGATCTCGGCTGCGGCGATGGCGTGCTGCTGGCACATCTCGCGCGCACGCGACAGGTGCGCGGCTATGGTCTGGAAATCGATCCGGACAATGTCGCCGCCTGCATTCAGGCTGGTATCAATGTGATCCAGGCCGACATCGACGACGGGCTCGCCGATTTCGCCACTGGCGCGTTCGATTATGTGGTGATGACGCATGCGCTGCAGGCGCTGGTGCGGCCCGATCTGGTACTGGCGGAAATGCTGCGCGTCGGCCGCGAAGTGATCGTCACCTTTCCCAATTTCGGCCACTGGCGCGTGCGGCTGGCGCTGCTGCGCGGCCGCATGCCGCTGACGCCGGCGCTGCCTTCGCAGTGGTACGACACCGACAATATCCATCTCTGCACGCTGGATGATTTTGAAGCGCTGTGCCGCGAATTCGGCTGGTCCGTGCTGGAGCGCGCGCTGCTCGACCGGCGCCACGGCACCGGCAAGCTGATTGGCTTGGCACCGAATCTTTTTTGCGAAAACGCGCTATATAAACTGCGGCGGCCTGGCGCTTGATGCTGAGGTTTGATGCTGCGATTTAACGCACCGATTCAAGTGCGCATTCGAGATCGATCAATCGGCGGACGGCAGCGCCAGCAGGAACCCATTGCTGCCGCTGCGCTTGGCGGCGTACATCGCGTTGTCGGCGCTTTGAATCAGCAGATCGCTGTTTTTGCCGTGCTGCGGAAACAAGGCGATGCCCACACTGGTGCCGATTTCAACCGTAATCTGCTGGCCGTCGACCAGCAGCGTATAAGGCCGCTGCAGCTCCTTGCACAGCGTTTCGATGAGCCGCTGCACCATCAGTTCGCTGTTCGGCGCATCTTCCATGATGACCGCGAATTCATCGCCGCCGAGCCGGGCGACGGTATCGCTGCCGCGCGTGTTTTCACGCATGCGATCAGCAATCGCAATCAGCAGTTGATCGCCCGCAGTGTGGCCATACTGATCGTTCACCGGCTTGAACTTGTCGATATCCAGATAAGCCAGCGCGAACGCCAGCGGACGCCGCCGATAGCGTTCGATCGCGGCCTGCAGCCGATCCATGAACAAGGCGCGATTGGCCAGGCCGGTCAGCGAATCGTGCGTGGCGCGATGTCGCGCGGCTTCTTCGGCGCGCTGACGCTCGGCAACTTCGATGCGTAATTCGCGGTTGCGTTCGTAGAGCTGTTCGAGCGCGTCCTTCAACTGGACCTTGCTGTTGTAAAGCTCCAGGAAGATCTTGACCTTCGACAATAAAATCGCTTCGTTGATCGGCTTGGCGATATAGTCGACTGCACCCGAACCATAGCCCTGCAACTGATTCAGGTCGGAGTACGCGGCGGTGACGAAGATGATCGGAATATCGCGCGTACTCGGCTCCGCGCCAAGACAGGCGGCAACCTCGAAGCCATCCATGCCGGGCATGTTGACATCGAGCAGGATCAGCGCGAATTCGTGATCCAGACACGCCGCCAAAGCTTCGCTGCCGCCGTCCGCCTCCACCACCTGCACGGAGAGTTTTGCCAGCAGACGCCGCAGCGCGACGCGGTTCGCCAGCGAATCGTCCACCACCAGAACCTTCGGCACTTCATCGCTCATGCGCACCACCGGTTGATGACCGGCGCAATTTCGGCGAGCTGGCAGACATGATCGGCACCGGCCAGATTCAGCGCCGCCTGCGGCATCGCCGGCGCCAATGCTTCGGCCGGGTTCTGCACGATCGCAAGGCCGCCGCGCGCGCGCACCGCACGCAAGCCGAGCGCACCATCGTCGTTGGCGCCGGTCATCACCACGGCGGCGAGCTTCGAGGTAAATGCTTGCGCTGCGGATTCGAATAGCACGTCGATCGAAGGCCGCACGAAACAGACCTTGGGGTCGATCGACAGCGAAAAGCGCCGTTCCTGTTCGATATACAAGTGATAGCCCGAAGGCGCGACATGCACCTGGCCTTCGAGCAATTGACAGCGCTCGCCGGCTTCGGAAACCGGCAAGGCGCAATCGCGTTTCAATAAACCCACCAGCATTTCCACATCCTCAGAACCTGTGTGACAAACCACAACCAACGCCGCCGGCAATTGTGGGCGCAAACCGGCAAGCACGATGCGCAAGGCATGCAAACCGCCGGCCGAACAGCCGATGACGACCGCGGCGGCCGCGGCGTCGCTCACTGATTACTGGAAGCCCGCCGAAAAATCCGCGCGCGGCGATCAACGGCGACGAAATCTTTGCCGGCCGGTGCGAAGTCGAGCGTTTCCTTGTTGCCGAGGCACAGGAATCCGCCACGGATCAGGCTGTCGCGGAAAAGACTCAAGACGCGATTCTGCAGGGTGTCGGTGAAGTAGATCAAGACATTGCGGCACAGGATCAGATGCGGTTCGCAGAAGATGCCATCGGCCACCAGATTGTGATTGGCGAAGGTGATATTGCGCTTCAACTGTTCGTCGAGTTTGATGTGCTCATAACGCGCATGATAGTAATCCGAGAACGACCCGGCGCCGCCCGCGGCGAGATAGTTTTCCGAATACGTGCGCGCTTCGCGTGCCGGGAAAATGCCTTCCTGCGCGCGCGCCAGCGCAGCATCGTTGAAGTCGGTGGCATAAATTTGCGTGCGCTCGTACAAGCCCGCTTCCTGCAGCAGAATCGCCAGCGAATACACCTCTTCACCAAATGCGCAGCCAGCCTGCCAGATGTTCAGATTGGGGTAGGATTTCAGCAACGGGAACACGGCTTCGCGCAGCGCCTTGAACACGCCGGGATTACGGAACATGTCCGACACCGGTACCGAAAGGCCGGCCACCAAGGGTGCTACAAACGCATCGTCGCGTAGCAGGCGGCCGGTCATTTCGCTGATGCTGCCGAAGCCTTGCGCGGTGACCAGGTTCAGCACCCGGCGCTTGAACGACGCCCGCGTGTACTGCGAAAAATCGTAGCCATGGCGCAATTGCAGCGCGCGGATGAACAGCTCGATTTCAACGTCTTCGGGTTCCGGGCGGGCCATGGGGATATTGTGCATCGGCGGCAAGAAGCGAGGCGTATCGGCCGATCGTCCAGCTTTTAGCTGATGCGCGAATCAGTGCTCGTGCCTCTGTTGAGTTCAGAGTTACCATCCATGGCGAGACGTTAGCGATTTCGGGAAAGCCCGGCCCGGATATTCGTATCCGGTCGTTCGCTAATGCAGCGAGCGGTGCTTGCTGCATCAGCTCACCCACACCCGCATCATCGACAACAGCTTGTCGACATCGATCGGCTTCGACAGATAATCGTTGGCGCCGGCTTCGAGACATTTCTCGCGGTCGCCGCGCATCGCTTTCGCGGTCAGCGCGATGATCGGCAGATCGCGGTATTGCGGCTGCTTGCGGATTTCGCGCATGGTTTCGTAGCCATCCATGCCGGGCATCATGATATCCATCAGCACCACAGCAATTTCCACGTTGTCGCCCAGCTGCTTCAGAGCCTTGGCGCCGTCCTGCGCCATCAACACTTTGAGGCCGCGATTGCGCAGCGCTTTCGACAGCGCAAAAATATTGCGCATGTCGTCGTCGACCACCAGCACGGTGCGTCCGGACAGTTGCGGATCGATATCGCGTGGCGCGGTAGGCGCCAACGGCCGGGCGCGAATGCTGTGCAGGAACAGGCTCACTTCATCGAGCAGCCGCTCGGGCGAACGCGCGCCCTTGATGACGATGCTGTCGGTGTACTGCCGCAGCCGCAGATTTTCGTCGCGCGTCAGTTCGCGTCCCGAATAGACCACCACCGGCGGTACCGAACCGAGCGCGTTGGCGCGTTCGAGAAATTCAAAACCATCCATGCCGGGCAGGCCAAGATCAAGGATGATGCAATCGATCTTGCCGCCTGCGAGCCGCACCAGCGCATCTTCGCCGCTCGCCGCATCAATGCAGTCGGTGTCGTTATCCGCAACCAGTTTGCGCACGGCGGCGCGCGCGTTGGCATCGTCATCGATCACCAGCACGCGGCGCGGCGTGCCGGGCGCGAAGTGCAGCAGGCGCTCGAACGCTTTGCCGATCGCATCGCGGCTGACCGGCTTGGTCAGGAAGCCGACCGCGCCCATGCCGAGACCGCGGCCGTGTTCGTCGAGCGCGGAAATGAAATGCACCGGGATATGGCGCGTGGCGATGTCCGATTTAAGCCGGTCCATCACTGTCCAGCCGTCGATGCCGGGCAGCATCACATCGAGCAGAATACCAGTGGGCTTGTGCGTTTTCGCCAAAGCCAAACCGGATTCGCCATCGCTCGCAGCCAGCACCTTGAAGTGCTTGCGGCGGATCATCTCGCCGAGAATGCGCTGGAACGCGGGATCGTCCTCGATCACCAGAATCACGGTATCGCCGGCGGTGATTTGATCGCGGTCGTCGACAATGAAAGGCGCCAGCGGCAAAACCGGCGGCGTGGTGCTGGCGGCGCGCGGCGGCGCATTTTCGCCGGAGACATTGAAGGCGCTGCTCGCGGCAACCGGCGTGCTGAGGTGAGCGATTGCAGCCGACGACAGTCCACCTGACAGACTCGCCGAAGCGCGTTCCGGCAGCACCAGTGTGAACACGCTGCCCTTGCCGGCTTCGCTCGACATCGAGATATCTCCGCCGAGCAGGTGCGCCATGCCGCGCGCGATCGAAAGCCCCAGGCCAGTACCGCCATACTCGCGGCTGGTGCGGGTGTCCACCTGCTCGAACGCCTGGAAAATCTTCGCAAACTTGTCCGCCGGAATACCGATACCGGTGTCTTGTACCGCGAACGCGAGGCTGTTGTGTGCGCTCGCACCGGCCGGCAAGCGCATCTGCGCCGACGGCCGCGCAATCTTCACGCGCACCGCGCCTTGCTTGGTGAACTTGAACGCGTTGCTCAGCAGATTACCGATGATCTGGTCGAGCTTGCCGGCATCGGTATGCAGCGACGCCGGCAAGCCGGGTTCGATTTCAACCACAAATTCAAGCATTTTTTCCGCGGCGACATGACGGAAATTTCGCAACAGCGCGGTGGCGAATCCATCCAGCGGCACCGGCTCTTCGGCAACTTCCATTTTGCCGGCTTCGACTTTCGACAAATCCAGAATGTCGTTGATCAGCCGCAGCAGACTCGAACCGGATTCATGGATGATGCGCGAGGACTCGATCTGCTCATCGTTCAGATTGCCGTCTTCGTTGTCGGCCAGACCACGAGAGAGAATCAGCAGGCTATTCAGCGGCGTGCGCAATTCGTGCGACATATTGGCCAGAAAATCCGATTTGTACTGGCTTGCGCGCGCCAGTTCGTCGGCCTTTTCCTGCGTGTCTTTCTGCAAGGCTTCCAGCACGTCTTTCTGCGCATTCAGACGCTCGCTTTTTTCGCGCAATTCCTCGTTCGAGGCCTGCAATTCCTCGGCCTGCACGCGCAGTTCTTCTTCCGATGAACGCAGCCGCGCCGACTGCTGCTCGAGTTCGGTGCTGTTGGCTTGCAGCGCATCGTTGATCGCGCGCAACTCTTCCTGCTGCACGCGCAGTGCTTCTTCGGACGACTGCAATTCCTCCGACTGTGCCTGCGTTTCTTCCAGCAATTGCTGGGTTCTGGCGGCACGCAGCAGATTTTCCAGCGCCAGACCCAGCACCGGCAGCAGCTCGTCGAGGAAGTTTTGATGCACCGCTGAGAATGGCCGTATCGATGCCAGTTCGATCACGCCGAGCAGCCGTTCGTTGTTGATTACCGGTAGCAGCATCAGGCTGCGCGGCAGCGTGTCGCCGAGACCCGAAGCAATGCGGAAATAATTCGCCGGCACGTCCTGCAACACGATCGGCTTGCGTTCCTGCGCGCAGGTGCCGACCAGACCTTCGCCCAGTTTGATGCAAGCACTGCCCGCGCCGATCTCCGTCAGCCCGTAACTGCCGAGCCGCTCCAGCTGGCCGGTGTCTTCTCGATACAGGTAAAACACGGCGAGCGCGCAGCCGAGACGCGGTGCCGTGGTGCTGACCAGCCTGGCGGCGAACGCGCGCGGCGACTGCATCGCCTGCAACTCGCTGGAAACTTCGCCGACGTTCGACTTCACCCAGTTGCGGTCGAAGGCGTCGATGGTGATCTGCTTGAACACCTGCAGCGCACGCGATATCGCACCGACTTCATCCTGCCGCGCCTGCCGCGGCACTGCGATGGTGTGATCGCCCGCCGCCAGCTGCGTCATCCCTTGCGTGAGTTCGCGGATCGGGCGCGTCAGCAGGCGCGACACCAGATACAGCGCGAGCGCGCCGAAGATCACATCCGCCAGTAGCGCCGCCCAGGTAGTGTCGCGCGACAGCGCCACGGTTTGCTGCAACCGCTCACTGCGATGCTGCAGCAGCGCGGTTTCGGTATCGTTGATCTCATCGAACAGCTTGAACGCCACCGACAAGCGACTGTTGACGCCGTTCAAATAAGTGCGGCCCGCAAGAGCGGCAAGCTCGGCGCGCCGATCGCCGCTGCGCACCGCCTCGCGCATCGACGCCACCGCGACATCGGCGATTCCGCTTTGCCAGTCGTCCTTGATTTCCCGAATGCGATCGAGCCGCGTCTGCTGGATCGGGTTATCGGAAGTCAGGCTGCGCAGTCTCGCCAGATGGCGATCGAAATCCTGTTTTGCGGCATCGTGCAACTGCAGTTCGCCTTCGTCGCCATCGATCAGGAAGCCGCGCACGCCGATCTGTTGTTCGCGCAAGGCCAGCACCGCGGCGGTGTCTTGCTGAATCACTTCGTAAGTGTGGATGGTCCAGTCGCGCGCTTCGGTCTGCGCATCGAGCGTGCGGAAAATCACGCCGCAGGCGATGGCGAACAGGGCGACGATCACGCCGAACGCCAGCAGCATCTTGATCTGGATCGGCTGATCCTCGATCCAGGAACTCAGGCGATCTGGCGGTTCCTCTCGCGGCTTCATCATGCGCGGTTCACTGCTGCGCAGGCGCGGGCGCGATTCGCTCCAGCACGCCGAGCTTGGCGCCGATGAAATCCTTTTCCGGGATATTCAGCAGATCAGCGAGTTTGCGCAGCAGCTGCTCTTCGTATTTATCCAGCCGTGAATCGGCATAGGCGACTTGCCACAGCATTTCGATCAGGCGGCGTTTGCCTGCGGCGTCGAGATCGGCGTTGAGCGTTTTCAGATAGTCGTGCAGCGACACTGCATGTTCGACTTCTGCTTCCGCATCGCGCATCAACTGTTCGACCGCGGAAGGCTCCAGGCTGAAATGCTGCGCCAGCAAAGCGCGCACGCGTTCGCGCTCGACCTCGGCGATCTCAAAATCCGCACGCGCGAGTTCCATCAACAGGAACGCGGTGGACAAGGCTTGCGAAGGCGCTGCGCGGCCGCTGGCAGCGCCTTCGCTCAACAAACTGCGCAGGCGATCAAACATCGGGGAAAGTCGTGAAAACCGGTGTGAGAATCAGAAGGAAAGGCCCAATCGAAGATCGTAGACATTGTTGCTGCCAAGACGTTCGTATTCACCAGTGGTTTCAAATGGCCCGAGCGAAAAGCGCAAGCCCGCGAACGCCTTGACGCGATCGACACTCTCCTCGTGCAGCGCGAACTCGCCGTCGGCCTTGACCTTCGACCAGACGTAACCCAGTCCGGCGTACGGCGCCAGGAACGGAAAGCCTTTCGACACCGAAGCATCCACGCCATACGAGCGATAGTCGAAATTGCCGAGATTGCTGCTGCCGGTGTAGCTGGCGCGGAGTGCGACGGCCGGCGTCAAGGCGGAACCGTCGAGCACGGCGTAGCGCACATCGCCACCGAACACGTGCGCGTCGGTGGTCGGCACCGCAGCGTAGAAAGCGCCGACATCAACGCCAAACGGCAGGCCTTTGCGCGCGTTGATGCCAGCTACGCTGACCTGTTCGGCCTTGTCACCGGTGAGCCGCGACCAGGACCCAGCGCTGTGCGTCGGCGCATAAGAGCCATACACGCCGGCCGCGAAGCCGGTGATGCCGCCGGCATCGGAAGGCTCCAGCGGTTTGTAGTCGAATGCTGCGGTCATGTCGCTGGCGACCGCATGAAAATCCGCCTGGCTGGCGGGCGAATCGATCGTGAAATTGAGTGCCGCCGCCGGCAGCGCAGGCGCCAATAGTCCCAACAACAATAGTCGTTTCATGCGATCCCCTCCCCGAGATGAATGCTCAGCATATCAAGCCCGCCCGCGGCTGCGCAGCCGCGGGCAATTCAGAGCGGCTGCTGCAGGAACGGCAGCACCACGTCCTGCAATTCAGTGAGGCGACCGTTGAAGAAATGGCCGGCGCCATCGAATTCCACCAGACGCGGCGGCGGTTGATAAGCCTGCAACGCCGCCTGCGTGGCAGCGAATTCCACTACTTCGTCATCGTGACTGTGCACCGCCAGCCAGTCGCAATGCGGATGCGGCGGCGCCACGGCGCCATCGACATAACGGCCGAATGGAACCGCGATTGTCACCAGCCGCCGCGGCTGCAATCGGCCCGCCGCCTTGAGCGCTACATACGCGCCGAACGAAAAACCGGCCAGCGTCAACGGCAACGATTCGGCATCTGCAAATTGCGCACGCAGCCAAGCGACCTGCGCCAGCGCATCGTCGGTTTCGCCGCGGGATTCATCGTATAAACCCATGCTTTTGCCGACACCACGAAAATTGAATCGCAGCGTCGCCATGCCAGCCTTGAGCGCACTCGACGCCAGCGTGTAAACCACTTTGTTGGTCATCGCGCCGCCGAACAATGGATGCGGATGACACACCACGCACAGACCCTGCACGGCTTCCTTCGGCATCGACACCAGCGTTTCCAGCCGGCCCGCAGGACCTTGCACCAACACTTGTGCGTGACGGCCCGGCGCGGGCAACTCGGCTGTGAAATCGTTCATAAGCGGCAGTTTAATTCTGCCGGCGATGATTCCGCGACAGTCCTGCGGCTGCCGATGCGTAGCCGCACGATATTCGTCCGTCGTTTTGCGGCGTTTATCGAGACCGGCAGGATCGACAAACCGCCGCGCGCGCACACGTTGCGCACGAGAAACGGCAGCGATTTTGCAAGCGGCAATGGCTGCGCGCGCCGGCTTGCCACTGCGTGCGCGCCGCCCCTATAGTTTCGACAGGACGGGAGTTGGGACATTTCCAGAACCTTTCGGAAAGCCGCCGGCTTTCCTTTCATGCCGTTCATTCGATCCGACATCGCCATGCCGCGTTTACCCAGTGCCGTTCAATCCGCGATCGATCGGGTCTTCAGTGTCGATCTGCGCACGCTGGCCTTGTTCCGCGCGCTGCTCGGCTTTTTCGTATTCGTCGATCTGATCCAGCGCGCGCTCGACCTGCGCACCTTCTACACCGATGCCGGTGTGATGCCGCGCGACTGGATGATCCAGATGAATGGGCTGTGGCGCATCAGCCTGTATTCGGTCAACGGCGAAACCTGGTTCGTCAGCCTGCTGTTCGGCGTGGAAATGATCTGCGCGCTGGCGCTGATGCTCGGCTGGCGCGCGCGCATCGCCGCAGTCGCGCTGTTCGTGTTGCACGGCTCGCTGCTGAACCGCGACCAGATGGTGCTACTCGGCGCCGATATCCTGATCCAGTGCCTGCTGTTCTGGAGCATGTTCCTGCCGCTGGCCGCGCGCTGGAGTGTGGATTTCACATTGGCCGATCCGAAGCCGACGTTGCGCAATCCGCATCTGTCCTGGGCCAGCGCCGGACTCACCCTGCAAGTGCTTTCCACCTATTTTTACAGCGCGTTCCTGAAGAGCGGCCGCGAATGGTGGCCCGATGGCACGGCGGTGGATTACGCCCTGCAGATCGATGGCTATGCCTCGGCGATCGGTGTCTGGCTGCGCAGTTTTTATCCGCTGACGCACGCGCTCACCTACTTCGTCTGGCTGCTGGAGCTGCTCGGTCCGATTCTGGTGCTGATGCCGATCTACAACCGGCCGCTGCGTTTCATCACCATGCTGCTGCTGATGTCGATGCACGTCGGTTTCCTGTTCTGCCTGAAACTCGGCCTGTTCCCGTTCATCAGCCTGACGTCGCTTACCGTACTCGCCGGCGGCTGGATCTGGGATGCGCTGGATCGTTTCGATCAGCGCCGCCAGACGCAGGCAGGCAAATTGGGCTTGCGGATTTTCTACGACCGCGACTGCGGCTTCTGCCTGAAAACCTGCCTGCTGTGCCAGACTTTTTTGATTCTACCGCGCGCGCAGATCGCACCCGCGCAAGACACGCCGCGCGCGAAGGCGCTGCTCGAAGCGAATTATTCCTGGGTGGTGATCGACCACGATGATCGCGCTTATCTGAAGTGGCCGGCGTTCGTGCAATTGCTGCGGCGCTCGCCGCTATTTTTCTGGCTCGGCTTTTTGTTACAAGGCGAATGGGCGGTACGTCCGGGCAATTTCTGCTACGACTTCGTCGGCAGCCATCGCGCGGCTTTCGGCACGTTCACCGGCAAATTCATGCCGTTTCACGCGCGCTCATTGGAGACGGGCCGGTTTGTGCAGGCGATCGCTGGCGTCGCGGTTTTCGCCGTCATTGCCTGGAATCTATGCACACTGAACGTGCTGCTGAAGCCGGCTTATCAGGCCATGATCCAGCCGCTCTATGCGCAGTTGACGCCGCCATTCCGCATCCTGCGCATCGATCAACTGTGGGATATGTTCGCGCCGTTTCCATCGAAGGAAGATGGCTGGTTCGTGATTCCCGGCGAGCTGATCGATGGCACGCAAGTGGATGTGTTTCACCCCGAGCGCACCACGCTCACTTACGACAAACCCGAATACGTTTCCAGCGAATGGCCGAATATCCGCTGGCACAAATATCTGGAACGTATCTGGTCTGCCGAGTTCTCCAACAATCGCCTTTACTACGGCCGCTATCTGTGCCGGCAATGGAATGGCAGTCACGAAGGCAACAAACAGTTGAAGACCTTCCGCATCATCTACATGCTGGAAATGTCGGTGCCGCACGGCCAGACGCCGCACGTCGAGCAGCGCGTGCTGTGGAATCACGAATGTTTCTCCAGCGCGCCTGCGCCGAAGCCGTAATTGCGTGTCGCCGGCCTTGATCGATATCGGCGCGAATCTCGCGCACCACAGCTTTGATGGGGATAGAGATGCGGTGATTTCCCGCGCGATGGCCGCTGGCGTTGCGACTATCATCGTCACCGGCGCCGACCGCGTCAGCAACGAAGCCGCGCTCGCGCTGGCGCTCACCCATCCCGGTCAATTATTCGCAACCGCCGGCCTGCATCCGCATCATGCTGACGCTTGGAGTGTTGCTCTCGGTGAACGCATTGCTGAGTTGGCAAAGGCGTCGCAAGTGGTCGCCATCGGTGAATGCGGACTCGATTATTTCCGCGATCTGACCCCGCGTGCGCAACAGCAGTTGGCGTTTCGCGCGCAGCTCGAACTGGCGATTACGGCCGGCAAACCAGTGTTCCTGCATCAGCGCGAAGCGCATGCGGATTTTCTGGCGATCCTGCGCGAATATCGAACGGCGCTGGCTGCCTGCGTGGTGCATTGCTTCACCGACACTACGGCCGCGCTCGATGATTACCTCGCGCTCGATTGCCACATCGGCATCACCGGCTGGATTTGCGACGAACGCCGTGGCATGCATCTGGTCGACGCCGTGAAGTGCATTCCTGCCGATCGCCTGCTGCTGGAAACCGACGCGCCTTACCTGCTGCCGCGCAACCTGAAACCCGCACCGAAACATCGCCGCAACGAACCGGCGTTTCTGCCGTGGGTATTGCAGCGCGTTGCGCAGGCGCGTGGCGAAGATGCGAGCGCGCTCGCCGCGCAGACCAGCGCCAATGCCGAGCGCTTCTTCGGAATCCGCGCCAATCAAACGCAGTGAGTCCGCAACCGCTTAGCGCTATCCGGCTTTGAGTCCCGACTTCAAGACCGCAGCTTTCGGACTGCCCAAGCCGGTGCAGGCATCCCAGCCCTTGCCGGCTTTGTACTTGCCGTTATTGCCTTTGATGATGTCGTTGAATGCGGATTCGCCGAGCGCATACAACTGCGGATTGATGAAGCCCAGCGGTTTGCCGGCCTGCTGATTCAGCAGCGCGACCAGTGCCGCCCACAGCGGCGCAACCGCGCTGGTACCGCCGATCACCTGATCCTTGCCATCGACGCGCACCGCGTAACCGGTGGTGGGATCGGCATCGCCGGCGACATCCGGCACGCCGCGACCGGCGAACTTCGTCGTCGGCTGCGCCGGCACGCCGGCCTTGTTTTGATAAGCCGGCAAGGCGAAGTATTGGCTAACGCCACCGCCGGTTGCGCCTTCGTTGAATTTAGTCTCGTTCCATACCGTTTCGGAGGTGATCTTGCCGGCGGCGGCTTTCAGAGTGGTGCCGCCGCAAGCCAGCGCGTAAGGACTGGATGCGGGGAAATCGACGTTCAGGCTGCCATCGGTGGCGCCATCGCCGGAGCCGTTGTCGCCAGCCGCAACGGTGACGGTAACGCCGAGCATGGCAGCATCCTGCAAGGCGGCGTTCATCGCATCGCGCGCCTGTGCTGTCCAGGAATTTTCCGGGCCGCCCCAGCTGATCGAAAGCACGGAAGGTTTGCGCACCGCATCATGTATCGCGGTGGTAATCGCATCGTGGAAACCCTGGTCGGTATTCGGCGCGAAATACACCGCGATTTTTGCGCCGTTGGCGATGCTGCCGGCGACTTCGATATCGAGCATCACTTCGCCATCGGCATCCGAGCCGGGCTGATTTTTGCCGCCATCGACCGCGACCGCCGCAACCGCTGGCGACGCCAGACCCAGCGCGCTGAAGTAAGCATTCAGATCGGCCGTTTGATAGCCGCCGCCGAGTTCGATGATCGCGATGGTCTGGCCGGCGCCGTTGACGCCGCCTGGAAATCCATACAGCTGCGCCAATTGCGGCGGCGTGAACGAAGTCGGCTTGCTGGCATTCGCGCGGACGCGGCGAAAGTGCGGCTTCGCCACCGGGCGGCTATCCAGCCCTAGCACGGCGACCACGCGCGCATGCAGATCCTGCGGCAAGCTGAGGGTGCCGCTGCGGCAGCGGATCAGTTCGGTTTTGCGCGGCTGTTTGTAATGCTTCAGTTCGACGCCGAAGGCCATTTGCATCTGCGCCGCCGAACCGCTCAGCGTGATGCTGCGCGCAGCAGGTGTGGTCGCAACGAGGGTCAGCCCGTATTCGTGCGCGAAGGCTTCGACTGCCGCGATATCTTCAGCATCCGCGCCATGCATTGCCGCGAACGCGGCGCGCGATAGCACCTCGCCTTCAAGCCATACGGGAGACGATGCCGATGCAATCGGCCGGCGCATTACCAGCGTTGCACTGATGGTTTCATGCTTCGGCACCGGCCCGACCAGACGCGCACCGGCAATCGGCTTGCGCTCACTGCCCGCAAGCGGGATCGCAGGGATTGCGGCGGGCTTCGTTTTCTTCGCCATGACTCGCTCCTGTTTTCGTGACGACCGGTCTTTCAAAACGATCCGGCAGAGCCGTACTCTAGCAATCTCGACCTGGTTGAAATTTCCCACGGAAATTATTGTGGAATTTTCATGGATGCCGCGTACTACCCAGCAGCGCAGCCAGCGACCTCGCTAGACTCTCGCAAATGAACCCGACTCGAATGAATCTCCATCGCGCGGCGCGCCACCTTGCAACCGCGCTGATGCTGCTACCGCTGCTGATGCTCGGCGGCTGCCGCAGCGAACCGATTTTGCAGACGCCGGTCGCAGCGCCTTTGCCGCCGCGCGTGGCACTCGTGCTCGGCGGCGGCGCGGCGCGCGGCTTCGCGCATGTCGGCGTCATCAAGATGCTGGAATCGCAGGGCATCGTGCCGGATTTGATCGTCGGCACCAGCGCCGGCAGCGTGGTCGGCGCGCTCTATGCGTCCGGCCTGAACGGCTTTCAATTGCAGGAAATGACCTTCGATCTCGACCGAAAAGCCTTCGCCGACTGGCACTGGTTCGGCCGCGGACTATTGAAAGGACAGGCCTTGCAGGACTACGTGAACAAGGCCGTCGGCGGCGTCAGGATCGAGCAATTGAAAAAGCCCTTCGCCTGCGTCGCGGCGAAGTTGCGCACTGGCGAACCGGTGCTGTTCACCACTGGCGATGTCGGCCTCGCCGTGCGCGCATCGTCGGCGATTCCCGGCATCTTCGAGCCACCGGTAATCGACGGCGAAGAATATGTCGATGGCGGCACCGTCAGCCCGGTACCGGTGCGCTTTGCGCAGGCACTCGGCGCGCAGGTGGTGATCGCCGTGAACGTCTCCGCTTCGATCGACGAGGAAGGCGACGACAGCACGCTGAAGAGCGTTTTGAAAACCTTCAACATCATGGGCCACGCACTCAGCGCAGCGGAATTGCCGCTGGCGGATGTGGTGATCACACCCGATGTGCGCGATGTCGGTTCGGCCGATTTCGACAGCAAGCAGCGTTCGATCCTGCAAGGCGAGCGCGCCGCCCTCGCCGCCGTGCCGGCTATCAAAGCGGCGATTGCTGCGAAGACTTTAACGCGATAATCGTCACGAACATCAACTTCCTTCCGACTGTTGGCAGCGCCGACCTCGTAACCGGACTTTGATACTTGATATGACGCCGATGCCAGTATCTGCTGATATCCACGACGATTCGAGTCTGCGCCTGCTATCCCTGAATATCCAGGTCGGCCTCAATTCCTCGCGCTACCGGCATTATGTGACGCAGGCCTGGCGTCATCTGCTGCCTTCACGCGGCGTGCGCGAAACGCTCGATGCGATTGCCGATCTGGCGCGGCACTACGACCTCGTTGCCTTGCAGGAAGCCGATGCCGGCAGCCTGCGCACGGCGCAACTCGACCAGGTGGCTTATGTCGCCGCGCGCGCCGGCTTTGCGCATCGTTACGCCGCGATCAATCGCAATCTTGGCCCGTTCGCGCAGCATTGTCTCGGCTGCCTTTCGCGTTGGCCGTTGCAGCAGGTTCGACATCACATACTGCCCGGACGACTGCCCGGACGCGGCGTACTCGAAGTTGAAATTACCAAGCCAGGATTCGTGCCCTTGCGGGTGTTCATCGTGCATCTGGCCTTGAGCCGCAGCGCGCGTTTTCGCCAGCTCGAATTCCTCGGCGAATTGATCGACGACACCGACGCAATTCTCGTCGGTGATTTCAATTGCACGCTGCAGGAACTCGAATCTCATCCGACGCTGCGGCAGCGCGGACTGCGCGCGATCGATTTCGGCGCGACGTTCCCGAGCTGGCAGCCGCGACGTGCGATCGATCATCTGCTGGCGACTTCAGATGTCGACGTCTTGCGCAGTTCCGTGCTGGACCTGCGCTTATCGGATCATCTGCCGATCAGCGCGGAAATCCGTCTGAAGCCCTTGTAATACTGGCTTCTACGCCGGTCAGTCGGTCACCGCACCAAGGCTCGCGGTGCTCACCAGCCGCGCATATTTCGCGAGCACGCCGGTAGTGTAACGCGGCGCGGGCTGTTTCCACGCAGCTTTGCGTTTGGCGATTTCGCTGGCATCGAGATTGAGTTCGAGCAGTTGCCGATGCGCATCGATGGTGATGCTGTCGCCTTCCTGCACCAGCGCGATCAACCCGCCAACGAACGCTTCCGGCGCGACATGCCCGACCACCATGCCCCAGGTGCCGCCGGAGAATCGGCCGTCGGTAATCAGGCCCACGCTTTCGCCGAAACCCTTGCCGATCAGCGCCGCCGTCGGCGCCAGCATTTCGCGCATGCCAGGGCCGCCTTGCGGACCTTCGTAGCGGATCACCAGCACGTCGCCGTGATTGATCTTGTCCGCCATGATCGCGGCCATCGCCGCATCTTCGGAATCGAACACGCGCGCCGGCCCGGTGATGACCGGATTTTTCAGCCCGCTGATTTTCGCAACGCTGCCTTCCGGCGAAAGATTGCCCTTGAGAATGGCGAGATGGCCTTGCGCATACATCGGATTGTCAATCGGCCGGATCACATCCTGATCCGCGCGCGGCTGAGCCGGAATATCGCGCAGCGTTTCGGCAACCGTCTGGCCGCTGATCGTTACGCAATCGCCATGCAGCAAGCCGGCTTCAAGCAAAATCTTCATTACCTGCGGAATGCCGCCGGCCTTGTGCAGATCGGTCGCCACATATTTGCCGCTGGGTTTGAGATCGCACAGCACCGGTGTTTTCAGGCGCACGCGCTCGAAATCGTCGATCGTCCACGGCACCTTGGCGGCATGCGCGATGGCGAGAAAATGCAGTACCGCATTGGTCGAGCCGCCGATCGCCATCACCACTGCGATCGCATTCTCGATGGATTTTTTGGTGACGATATCGCGCGGCTTCAAATCCGCCTTGATCGCCGCCACGAGTGTCGCCGACGAGCGCGCCACCGAATCGCCTTTCTCGGCATCGGGGTTGGCTTCGGTGGATGAAAACGGCAGCGACATGCCAAGCGCTTCGATCGCGCTCGACATCGTATTCGCGGTGAACATGCCACCGCAGGCGCCGAAACTCGGGCAGGCATTTTTCTCTATGCCGTCGAAATCTTCCTTGCTCATCTTGCCCGCGCCATACGCGCCGACAGCCTCGAACGGCGAGACGACTGTGAGCGCAACGCCTTTCCAGTTGCCCGGCTTGATGGTACCGCCGTAACAGAAAATCGCCGGCGCATTGATGCGCAGCATTGCCATCAAGGCGCCGGGCATGTTCTTGTCGCAGCCGCCGATCGCCAGCACGCCATCCATGCTCTGGCTTTGCACCGCAGTCTCGATCGAATCCGCAATCACTTCGCGCGATACCAGCGAATACTTCATGCCCTCGGTACCCATGCCGATGCCATCGGTCACCGTGGGAAATCCGAAGGTCTGCGGCATCGCACCGGCCGCTTTCAGCGCTACATCCGCGCGCTGCACCAGCGCGCCAATACCCGCGTTGCAAGGGTTCATCGTCGAATGCCCGCTGGCAATGCCAACGATCGGTTTATCGAAATCGCCATCGCCAAAACCGACCGCGCGCAACATCGCGCGATTCGGCGAACGAGCAATGCCGCCAGTGATGGTTTTGGAGCGTTTGTTGAGCGGGTTGGTCATCGTTTCAGCTTGCTTGATGGCTTGGGGTGCGCGAGCATAAACCACCTAAGCGCTTTATCGAAACTTACGAATATCGTGCGGACAACTATCGACATCGATCCTCAGCTACTTTCGCAGGTGGTGCAGCTTTTGGGCGTCTCCTCCAAAAGCGAAGCCGTTAATCGCACGCTTGCATTCGCAGTCTCAAAGGCGGAGCGTCAACGAAAAGAGCGCGTGGAGATGCGACGAATTGCGAGGCAGCAAACAGTGGACAAAAAAAACGGCCACCGAAGTAGCCGTTCGTTTGTATCGATCTGTCGAGATTTTACTCCCGACTTTGGTTGCCGATAGTTTCCCCACCATCGGAAAGCTTGATACGAGCGCTACACTACAACAAAACGATTAGGGAGGGAATATGCGCTATCGGCTTGGCATTGATGTCGGAACTGCTTCTTTGGCCATCGTTGTATTCCTGCTTGATGAACATGGCCAGCCTCAAAAAATCGTTCACCATGTAGTGGTCATTTTTGACGAGTCCATCGACAAAGGTGAAAACGATGGCGCGGGTGCGAGTAATCGGAGCGTGCGCGGCAAAGCGCTTCGCTTGCAACGGCAAATCACGCGCAGAGCAGAGAGGTTGATAGAAATTGCGCATCTGACTGCGATGCTCGGAATCAGCGCAGACAAAGTAAGTGCTGACGATGGGCAGCATCTCCATGCTATTCGAGCACGAGCCGCTGCTCAGCCGGTCGGCCTTGACGATCTACTGCGCATATTTTTGAAAATGTCCAAACGCCGTGGTTATTCCGGCGGGTTCCGCGCACGTAAAGAGGCTGGCGAAGTACAAAGCGGCATCAGCGAGTTAGATAATGCCATGCTCGCGGCTCAAAACGATTTGAAGATGTCAGTTCGTCTTACGCTTGGGCAATACCTGAACTATCGCTATCTGGGCGTATCAAGCTTTCCGATGGTGGGGTATCGGAACCTGTGCCTTCGTCGGTCAAAGATCCTTCGCGAGCGTATCAAGCTTTCCGATGGTGGGGTATCGGAACCTCTAGCTGTTGTCGTGCCCCGCTAGGGGGCGCGGCGAAGGCAGTGGATCGGCGATCCACGTTTTCCAAAAAGAGTGTCGTCGTAGTCCGGACATTGAGTCATCCAGTCCAATTAACCTCCGACTTCAAGCCGCTTCGCGTTCGTGTCTGGATGAGTCTGTCAACTGCCCGATCAACGCATCGACGAACGCCGGAATATCGTCCGGTTTGCGGCTGGTGATGATGCGGCCGTCGAGGACCACCTGAGCGTCTTGCCATCTCGCGCCAGCGTTGGTGAGATCGGTTTTGAGGGAGGGCCAGCTCGTCACTTGCCTGCCTTTGACGAGGCCAGCGTCGATCAGCGTCCACGGGCCGTGGCAGATGGCGGCGATCGGTTTATCGGCGGCACCGAAGGCTTTGATGAAGGCGATGGCTTTCGGTTCGAGCCGCAGTTTGTCCGGGTTGATCTGGCCGCCCGGCAGCACTAGGCCGTCGTAAGCTTCCGCCTTGGCGCTATCGAGCGAGACATCCACTTTCACCGATTCGCCCCATTCCTTCATATTCCAGCCGCGTATTTCGCCGGGCTTCTGCGTGTTGTTGGGCGCGATCACGCTGACTTCGGCGCCGGCTTTTTCCAGCAGGCGCTTCGGCTCGGTGAGTTCGGACTGCTCGAAGCCATCGGTGGCGAGGATGGCGATTTTCTTTCCTTTGAGTTTTTCAATAGACATAACGGAACCTCTTGGTTTGCAAATGTGCGATCGGCTGTTGTGAGCCCGACCGTTATTGCGACTACCGGATTGCGGTGATGTTCCGCATCATTTTTCGCAGTATTTTTTGCGCCGATGTCTTGCGACGACTATTCCGGCAACACTTGAATCAGGACCTTTTGAAGTCTTTTTCAGTAGCACTAAATCATTACCGGATCGATCTCGAATATCGATACCGGCAGCGCTACGCCGCGCAATTCGGTTTCGCCGAGTGCGGTTGCCGGATATTCGGCGTTGAGCGCGCGCCGCACTTCGTTGGTGACGAGAATGCGGCCCGGCGCACAGCGGTTTTCCAACCGTGCAGCGATGTTCACGCCGCGGCCGAACGCGGTGTAATCGATGCGCGCGCGTCCGCCGAAGCTGCCGACCGTGACCCAATCCTGATGAATGCCGATGCGCAGTGAAAGCGGCGTTGGGCCGGCATAAAGCTGCGCAATGCCGCGATGCCATTCGCAAGCCATCGCCACTGCGCGACGCGCCTGTTCGTCCGTGTGCATCGACGCTGGCGCGCCGAAAAAAGCCATTGCAGCATCCCCGATGAATTTATCGAGCGTGGCGCCCTGTTCCAGCGCGGCGGTGGAAATCAGATCGTAAAAACCCGTGAGCACGCCGCCGAGTTCATCCGGCGCGAGCCGTTCGCAAAGCGCGGTAAATCCGACGATATCGGCGAACACCACGGTGATCAAACGGCGTTCGGCGGGTTGATCCACCGTGCGTGCGCCCGATAAAACCTGTTGCACATAAGGCGCCGGCAAATGCCGATACAACACTTCCTCGACGGTGAATTTATGCAGACGCTCGATTTCGCGGCGCGTACGGAATTCGGCGTAGCGCAGCTTGCGGTTACGAACGACCGTGATGAACGTGACCACGCTGAGAAAGATCAGGTAGATCAGGTTGGTGAACATCGCATCGAGATCGGGCGATGGCGCGCCGGGATAGAAAAAATTCACCGCGATCCAGACGCCGAGACTGCCGGCGAGCGTGACCACCGATTCGGTAGCGCTGAGCGCGAGGATGCCTGGCATCAGCGCGATGACAACAGCCATCGCCAAGGTATCGGGCGAGGCGAACCCGCCACGCTCTGCGCACGCGCCGGCGACATAGGCGCTGCCGAAAATAGCGGTGATGCAGCTTGCCGCGCCGATCACCGGCCGCGGCGGCGCGATACGCGCGAGGAAATACATGCCGAATAACACCGCATCCATAGCCATCGTTTGCAGCAGCCCTGGCGGAAACTGGTTCGGCAGCAGCAGCGCCGCCGGCTCGGTGAGCGTGATGATCAGCGCCGTCACCAATGAGAACAGGCGCCAGCGATGCGCCATCACTTGCGCTTCGAGTTCATCGAAACGACGGTCATCATTCTCGGGTGGCTGGGCGCTGCGCATATCCTTGCAGCTTAACCCGGTCGAATGCGGGCACGTAATGCGGCGGCGCAATCACTCGCAGACCTGCAGCGCTTGCAGGCGATTGCCGGAGGATCGAAGGTATTGCGTCACGCGCGATCAACTCAAGGCAGCGAATGCATCTTCGATCTCGGCAGAATCTGCGCTCGCGCGATGGTGAAAAAGCCCGGCGTATCGCTCGGATCGTTCTGCGCCATTCATGATTGCCACTCATGGGTGCATGCGGAGTTGGCCCTCTAATCAAATCGTCCCGCGAGGACTAAGCTCTGCACCGTTCAAGTTAAGCAGCACTTCATGGAGCACATCATGCTGACCCCTCGAAAATTGGGCACTCAAGGCCTCACCGTCTCGGCACTCGGACTCGGCTGCATGGGCATGAGCCAGTCTTACGGCACGCAGGAGGAACGCGACGAACGCGAATCCATCGCCACCATTCATCGCGCGCTGGAACTCGGCGTGACGTTCTTCGATACCGCGGAAGTGTATGGGCCGTACACCAACGAGGAACTGCTCGGCCGCGCGCTGAGAGGCAAGCGCGAGCAGGCCATCATCGCCACCAAGTTCGGCTTCGCGCTGGACAAGGATGGCGCCATCAGCGGCCTCAACAGCCGGCCGGAACACATTCGCACGGCGGTGGAAGGCTCGCTGCGCCGGCTCGGCACGGATCACATCGACCTGCTCTATCAGCACCGCGTGGATCGCAGCGTGCCGATCGAAGAAACCGTCGGCGCGATGGCGGCACTGGTGGCCGAAGGCAAGGTGCGCTACCTGGGATTATCCGAGGCGGGCGAGCAGACCATTCGCCGCGCGCATGCGGTGCATCCGATCGCCGCGCTGCAGAGCGAATACTCGCTGTGGGAGCGCAATCTGGAGCCGCGCATCCTTCCGCTGCTGCGCGAACTCGGCATCGGGCTGGTGCCGTTCGCGCCGCTGGGTCGCGGATTTCTCGCCGGCCATGTGAAGCGCGCCGAGGAATATCCGGAGAGCGATTTCCGTCGCAACGACCCGCGCTATCAGGGCGCGAACTTCGATGCCAACCTGCGGGCGGCGTCGGCGGTGTCGAAGCTGGCCGCCGACAAAAGCGTCGCTGCCGGGCAGATCGCGCTCGCCTGGCTGCTGCACAAGGGCGACGACATCGCGCCGATTCCGGGCACCAAGCGACGCCGCTATCTCGAAGAGAATGTCGCCGCGGCCGCGATCCAGCTCAGCACCGAAGACATGCACAAACTCGATACCGCACTGCAAGCCGATCAGGTAGCCGGGCAGCGCTATAGCGAAAAGCAGATGGCGACCGTGGACCGCTGATTCATGCGCCCAACCCGGGGCGATCGAAGCTTCGGCGGCACTTCTTAAACTCGCGCGCGATCGCTTCGCCAGGCCGTGATGCAGATCAATCCATCGTCATAAAAAACCGGCCTCGCAGGCCTGCGGGGCCGGTTTGACAGTACCGCCGATCAGGGCCCGGCGTTGGGCTTGACGATGCGCAGATAAGGCTTCAGCGTTTTCCAGCCTTGCGGGAACAGCTTCTTCGCCTCTTCGTCCTTCAGCGCCGGCACGATGATCGCGTCCTCGCCAGGCTTCCAGTTCACCGGTGTTGCCAGCCGCTGCTTGTCGGTGAGTTGCAGCGAGTCGATCACGCGCAGGATTTCGTCGAAATTGCGGCCGGTGCTGGCGGGGTAAGTCAGCGTCAGGCGGATCTTTTTATTCGGGTCGATCACGAACACGCTGCGCACGGTAAGCGTGTCGCTGGCGTTCGGATGGATCATGCCGTACAGCGTCGCCACCTTCCGTTCCTCATCGGCGATCAGCGGGAAATTCAGCGCGGTGCCCTGCGTTTCTTCGATGTCCTTGCTCCAGCCTTCGTGGTCCACCAGCTTGTCCACGGAAAGACCAATCGCCTTCACATTGCGTTTGTCGAACTCCGGCTTGAGCTTGGCGGTGTAGCCGAGTTCGGTAGTGCATACCGGCGTGTAATTCTTCGGATGCGAAAACAGCACGCCCCAGGAACTGCCGAGCCACTCGTGGAACTTGAGCTTGCCTTGCGTGGTTTCCGCTTCAAAATCGGGCGCGATATCGCCGAGTTGGATTGCCATAAGTTGTCCTCTCCATGTGTTTTTTAACGCGATCAGTTTGACGCTTGCAGAGCATTCTTTGCGCTATATGCTCAGAACATCCACTCGCATCACCGCATAGACCGCAGCCTCGCGCCGACGTTGTGGACGAAGCGCCACCACAGCCCGCACGCCGCGATGCCCAGCCCGGCGGTGAGTCCCCACCATAAACCGTCCGGCCCGGCGCCGAGGTGGAATGCGAGCGACCACGCCACCGGCAAACCGACCAGCCAGTATGCGATCAGCGTGATCGTAGCCGGCAGGCGCGTGTCCTTGACGCCGCGCAAGGCGCTGTTGGCGGTGACCTGCACGCCATCGAAAAACTGGAACGCCGCGGCCAGCACGAGGAAGTGCGTGGCCTGCGCGGCGATCGCAACATCGCGCGTATAAATCGCCACGATCACGCCGCCGAACAGCAGCATGATCGCCGCATTGGAGAGCGCATTGGCCAGCCCCAGGCCGATGCCGACCAGTCCCCGAAATCGCGCCGCCGCGTAATCGCCGGCACCCGCCGCGAGGCCCACCCGCACGGCCGTGCCTTGCGCCAGTCCGAGCGGGATCATGAACAGCAGCGAGGCGAAGTTGATCGCCACCTGATACGCCGCCACCACCGCATCGCCGAAGCGCGCCATCAGGAACGCAGTGAGCACGAACAGCCCGGCTTCGGCCAGCATCATCAGCGCGATCGGCGCACCGAGCCGCAGAATCGCCCGCATGCCTTCGCGGCCGGCAGCGGGAATCAGCCCAAGCGAATCGAGTGAATCGCGCCGATCATCAGGCCGATCGTGAGGTCGATAATCAAACCGATATTCGGGCCGATCTTCAGCTCGACGAGCCTGCCGATAAATCCTCAACCGCGGCTCGTAGCGATACGACCCCGCCAGCACCGCTGCCATCAGCGCACTGGAAATGGTGGTGGCGATACCGCAACCGATCGCACCCACCGCCGGCACCCCGAGATGCCCGAACACCAGCAGCCAATCGAGCGCCGCGTTGGCCGCCAGGCCCGCAATCCCCGCGACCAGAATCGAGCGCGTAACACCTGCCCCTTCCGCACAGGAACGTAGCGCAAAGCAGATCGAAAACCCGAACGCACTGCCGGAGAGATACCGCAGGAAATGCACCGCCAGCCGCGTCGTCGCCGCATCCAGATCGAACAGCCGCAAGCCCGGTTCCGCCGCCGCATTCACCGCCACGAACCACGCCAGCGCCACCCCCACCGCAAAGCCTTGCACGCGCCGCATGAAGCCGCCGATGTCTTCCGCACTGCGCGCCGCACCGCGCATCTGCGCCACGATCGGCGAGCAGGCCATCAACAGGCCCATCGCCATCACGAAGAACAGGATGTTGAAATTCACCGCCACCGCTACCGCCGCCAAAGCCTGCGCCCCGAGCCGGCCGGCGAACATCGTATCGATCGCACCCATGCCCACCGCCGCAATCTGCGCCGCAATCAGCGGCCCGGCCAAGGCAAAGTTGGCGCGGACTTCGGTACGCACGGCGGTGGAGAGCAACCGGAACATTGAACGAGACGGAATCAGGATGGCGGCAGGCATCATCGGCCCTCGCGGATCAGGCAGCAGCGTGGGCAGATGAAGCCTGCGCAACCTACTTTTACTTATGTGCCATTGATGGGGTTTTTCTACAGGCCCAACGC
>CAJCJH010000103.1 GCA_903970615.1 Rhodospirillales bacterium | reverse complement strand
CCGAGCGTGACTTGATGCGCGGCCGCGGAGCGCGCGAGGAGCGTGGTGACCAGCGAAGTGCCGACGCTGCCGCCGATATTGCGCGCGAGATTTACCAGCGCCGAAGCATTGCCGCTCTGCTCCGGCGGCAGGCCGACATAGGCCATCGCGTTGATCGGGATGAACATGAACGCCAGGCCGAAACTCTGATACATGCGCGCAATCGCCAGCGTTTTGTAGTCCACAGCAAGATCGAGCGTGGTCATGTAATACATCGCGGCGGAGAGCGTCAGCAGGCCGAAAATAATCAATGCGCGGGGATCGAATTTCGATGAAATGATGCCGACCACCGGCATCATCAAGACGATCACTGCACCGCCGGGCGAGATCACCAGGCCGGCATCGGTTGCGGTGTAGCCGAGCAGGGATTGCGTCAATAGCGGCAGCAGCAAGGTGCTCGAAAGCAGAATGAAACCGAGCGCGAACATCAGCACCATGCCGACCGAAAAGTTGCGGCTTTTGAGTAGTCGCAGATTGACCATCGGGTCCTTGTGTCGCCATTCCCAGATCACGGCAACGGTGAGCGAGACCACGGCGATGACCGCCATCCAGGCGATGAAATCCGAGGACAGCCAATCGTCCTGCTGACCTTTATCCAGCATGATTTGCAGGCTGCCGAGGCCGATGGCGATCAACGCGAAGCCGAAGTAATCGATGCGGAAACCTTCGCGCTGGCGCTTCTCGCGCATCTCCACGAACGCGCGTGGATCACGGATCAGGGCTTTCACCAGCACCAGCAGCACAAGGCCGATCGGTACGTTCAGCAGGAAGATCCAGTGCCAGCTGTAGGTGTCGGTAATCCAGCCGCCGAGCGTCGGGCCGATGGCCGGTGCCGCGACCACCGCCATGCCATACATGGCGAATGCGATGGTGCGCTTTTCGGGCGGAAACGCATCCGACATGATCGCCTGCGAAACCGGCTGCAAGGCGCCGCCACCGAGACCTTGAATGATGCGAAAAAAAATCAGCAGCGGCAGCGACGGTGCCAGCCCACACATCAGCGAACTCAGCGTGAACAGCGCGATGGAAACCATGTAGAAGCTGGTGCGGCCGAACATCGCCGAGAGCCAGCCGGTAATCGGCAGCACGATGGCGTTGGCGACGAGATAGGACGTGAGAATCCAGGTGGATTCATCCTGACCGGCAGCGAGTCCGCCGGCGATGTTGCGCAGCGAGACATTGGCGATCGAAATATCCAGCACTTCCATGAACGCCGAAAGACCCACCACGCCCGCAATCGTGAACGGATTGGTGCCTTCGCGGAAACCGTGCTCCGCGGCCGGGCTGGCCGGAGACGCGGGCACTGCGATTGCAGAAGTCGCCGAGTTCATGGCCTTGTTTTGCGGACCCTGATCAGTGTGAATCGCCAGCCGCGCCGACATTCACCGTCGGCACCACCGACATGCCCGGCAGCAGCTGATGATCCTTGTCCGGAATTTGATCGAACGTCAGCTTCACCGGAATGCGCTGCACCACTTTCACATAATTACCGGTGGCGTTTTCGGCCGGCAGCAGACTGAATTCCGAGCCGGTGCCGGATTGAAAACTCTGCACATGCCCGGTGAGATCGTAGCCTTCATGACTATCGATCTTGAAACTGACGGGCTGGCCGACACGCATTTTCGCCAGCTGCGTTTCCTTGAAATTGGCGACCACCCAGGGATCGTTCTGCACGATCGCCAACAGCTGCTCGCCGGGCGCGGTCTGCTGGCCCACCTGCACATTCTTGCGCGTAACCTTGCCATCTACCGGGGCCGTAATCGTCGCGTAGGAAAGATTGAGCTGCGCCTGATCCAGCGCGGCTTTGGCCTGATCCACCTGCGCGCTGCGCGTTTCTACCGCGGCCTGACGTTGCGAAACCTGCTCCGGCGCGGTGTGCGCGCTGCGCAACTGGCTGCGCATTTGCTCCACTGTGGCGGCGGCGGCGCGCGCGGTGGTCGTCGCCTGATCCAATAGCTGCTTGGAGATTTCGTCCTTCGCGTACAGCGCCTGATAACGATCGGCATCCGCCTGCGCGCGCGCGGCTTCCGCTTCGGCAGATTTCAGACCGGCGTGCGCGCTGTCGATTGCGGCATCGCCGCTGACGCGCGTCACATCCAGATCGGCCTTCGCCGCGTCGAGCTGGCCGAGCGCTGCGTTGTAGCTGGCCTGCGCCTGCGCCAATGCGATTTGATAATCGCGCGGATCGATCTTCACCAGCACATCGCCGGCCTTGACGGATTGATTGTCCTGCACTTCCACAGCGGCGACCGTGCCGGAAATTTTCGGGCTGATCAGCACCACATCCGACTGGATGAAAGCATCGTCGGTGGATTCGTAATTGCGTGCATGCAGCCAGTACAGCACGCCGGCAATCACCAGCACGATCACGACGACACCGATGATCAGCGGCTTGCGGCCGCGATTACCGGCGGCGGACTCGGTGCTTGAAGGCAGGATTTCATCCGGCATGGTGATGCTCCACAAATGGCGATCCAGCCGCAGCCGGATCTATGAATAGGAAATTAAGCAGAAATTAAAAAGCTCGAATCAAAGCGTGAACTGCTGCGCGCGACCGATCGCGGCAGCGAAGCTGGCGCGCGCCATGTCGTAAGCCGCGAGTGCGGAAACATAATCGGCGCGTGCGCCGGAAACTTCAGTCTGCGCCTGTACCACTTCGAGATTGTTTGCAGCACCCTGCTTGAAGCGGTCCCGCGCCAGTTGCAGTTCACGCTCGGCCAGATCGCGGCTGGCTTTGGCGGCGCGCACTTGCTCGATCGTGTTGTGGATTGTCGCCAGCGACAGCCGCACGTCCTGCTCGATCTTGCTGTCGACATCCTGCGCATTGAACCGCGCCTGTTGCAGCCGGCTCTTCGCCGTCGCCACCTGCGCTTCGATCACGCCGCCGGAATAGATTGGCACACTCAATTGCGCACCGTAGGAATAGGTATCTTCGCGGCCTTTGCTCGGCGTATTGCTGCTCAAGCCATAGTCGGCGGTGACATCGAGATTCGGCAGATAGGCCGCGCGCGCGCTGCGAACATCCAGTTCGGCAATCGTCACCTGCTGCTGCGCCAGTTGCAATTCCTGGCGCTCATCGCGCGCAGTCTTCAGCGCATCGGTCACAGTTGGAAAATCCTGCGGCGTGAAGTCGTCTGCGGCGCGCAATTCGAGCGGACTGCCCTGCTCCACGTTCAACAAACGCTGCAACGATAGCCGCGCCTGCGCCAACGCGGTGCTGGCCTGCGACAAGGCGAAATCGTCGCGCGCGACGGTAGTCTCCGAACGCGCCACGTCGATGCCGCTGGCAACACCGGCGCTGCGCTGATCCTGCGACAGCTTGAGCAAATCGCGCGCGAGATCGAGATCGGATTGTGCAGCACTGATCCGCTGCTGGTCGCTCAACACTTCGATGAACGCGCTGCTGACGCTGCTCGCAATCTGCTCGCGCGCCAGCGCCGCCTGCGCGCGGCTCAAATCTGTTTCCAGCGCCGCACCGCGCAAAGCCAGCAGCTTGCTCCAGTCGAACACCGTTTCGGCCAGCCGCAGGCGCGCATCGAAAACATTGTAAGGGCCAACCAATGCCGGGATTCCCGGAAAATCGAGGCCTTGCGCCAGCAGGTTCACCGTGCGCCGCTGCTGCGCCACCGCACCCGAAAGATTCGGCAGAAATGCGCCGCGTGCTGCACGCTGCAAGGCCAGCGAACCGTTCACGCCTTCGGCCGCAGACAGGGTTTGCGGATTGGCTTCCACACCGCGCGCGATCGCATCTCTCAACGTCAACGGCGCGGTCAGGCGCGCTTCCTCCGCGTGCGTGTCACCCGGCAATTCCTGCGCTTGTGCGGGATGAATCGCGGCTGCGAGCCAGACCAGCAGTGTTGCGCGCAGCAGCGAATCGCGCGGCGAGAAGACTTGCCGGGATCGAGCCTGTTTCCTATCGATTTTCGTGTCGGCTTTCATTGGGTATTGCAGGTCATCTTCAGGTTGTCGCCAGCCGGCTCAGCAGTTCGAGCAGCGTCTTGCGTTCGACCGACGACAGCCGCGAGAGAAATCGCCGCTCGGCTTCTTCCAGCAGGGGCGTCATGCGTTTGATGATTTTCTGACCGCTTGCGGTGATCGTGACGGCATGCGCGCGACGATCCGCAGGATGCGGTTGACGCCGGATCAAGGCCGCGGCCTCCAGCTCGTCGACGCAGTGCATCGCGGTGGTGCGATCGATGCGCAGCGCGCCGGCGATATCGGACTGGCGGATCACGCCACCGCGCCGCGTGGTCAGCAGCAGAATGCCGAAATGACGGCCGCTGACGCCAAACTGGCCAAAGATTCCGGCGACCGAATCCCAGAAGCGTTCGCGCACTTTCGTCAGCACAAAACCGATGTGCTCGCATAACTCCGGCGGCAGTGAATGTTGTGCGGAATCGGATTCCACGGCGACGCTCAACAAGTCGAATTTCCTGATTATCAGCTTTACTGACTATATTTCCTGCATGTATTTTTCGCAAGCGCCAACGAAGGGCAAGGATTGCTTAAACTGGCCACTGTGCCCTCCGTTTCTTCCATGCGCGACAAGCCAAGCCAGCCACCAAGCCGATCGCAATTGCTGGATAAAGCTCCGGATAATGCGAGCGTTCAGCACGCGAATAGCCTGGCTGCACGCATCGATGCGCTATTGCCGCAAACCCAATGTGCGCGCTGCGGCTATCCCGGTTGCCGGCCTTATGCCGAAGCTCTGGCCAATGGCAGTGCCGATATCAATCAATGTCCACCCGGCGGAGAGGCGACGATCGAAGCACTCGCGGCCCTGCTCGGCGTCGCCACAAAACCGCTGAATCCTGCGAATGGCGTTGAGGCTGCGATATTCAGTGTTGCGCTGATCGCGGAACAGGATTGCATCGGCTGCTTCAAATGCGTGCTCGCCTGCCCGGTCGACGCCATCGTCGGGGCGCCGAAACTCATGCACACCGTGATCGCCGCGCAGTGCAGCAGTTGCGATCTGTGCCTGCCGGTATGCCCGGTGGATTGCATCACGATGATTCCGCGCAGCAATGCGCTGCCAGAACCTTCAGTAATGGCGCCGCGCTGGCGTAGCCTGTTCGATGCGCAACAGCAACGCCGTGCGCGCGATGAAGCGGCGCTGGAATCCGCACGCCGGCAGCAGCGCGTGGATGCGCTGAAAACGCGCGCCAGCGATATCAACATTCAAGCATCCATCGAGCGCGCGCGGGCGCGGCGCAGCATCAAACCGGCGTCCTGACCAGAACCCATCTCCTGAACTACTTCGCTTACTGCGCTCGGTATTTTGCGTATCGGCGGCGCTCAGAATGCTCACATAAGTTGTGTGTATGCTCCGCTCCTTACGCTTCGGCGACACGCAAAACTCCCTTCAACCGCTACGCTTATGAAATGAGTTCTACGCATGAAACCGGCTGATCGAACCGAGCTTTATCGACGCCTGGCGCTGGCGAATCCCAATCCGCGCACCGAGCTTGCATACGCCAGCCCGTTCGAGCTGCTGGTTGCGGTGGTGCTGTCCGCGCAGGCGACCGATGTGAGCGTCAACAAGGCCACCGCGAAGCTGTATCCGGTAGCCAACACACCCGCCGCGATTCTCGCGCTCGGCGAAGAAACACTGCGCGGCTATATCAAGACCATCGGCCTTTACCAGACCAAGGCGAAGAACGTGATCGCGCTGTGCCGGCTGCTGATCGAGCGACATCGCGGCGACGTGCCGCACGATCGCGCGGCACTCGAAGCCTTGCCGGGCGTCGGCAGCAAAACCGCAAGCGTGGTGTTGAATGTCGCGTTCGGCGAACCGGTGATCGCAGTCGATACGCATATCTTCCGTATCGCCAATCGCACCGGTCTGGCACCGGCCAAGACAGCGGATAAAGTCGCCGCGAAACTAGAGAAAGTCACGCCCGTTGAATATCTCCTCAACGCGCATCACTGGCTGATTTTGCACGGCCGCTACGTCTGCAAGGCGCGCGTGCCCGAGTGCTGGCGTTGCGCGATCGCCGATCTGTGCCGCTATCGCGCAAAGACGCCGGCCGCGGCCGCCCCCGAATCCGCGCTCAATCAGGAGCTTCGCGGAAAACCGCTAGCGAGGCGGCGTTCATTCGCATCGAAGGCTAAAGCGAATAGATGAAACGCTTGAACTTTCCAATAGACTCAAAATTGGCCAGCCCATCCTAAACATGAGCGATCCTCGCAGCGCCCTCAATTTCCCTGCTTCGCCGTGGCGCCGCATGGCCGCTGCGGTTTACGACAGCCTGCTGCTGATCGCGCTGTGGGTGGTGGTGACGATGATCGCGGTACCGATCTGCCACGCGCTCGGACTCGGTAGTAATACGCCGCTGATTTCCGCCTTGCGCTTCGTTGTTGGCGCCGCATTCTTCGGCTGGTCCTGGACACATGGCGGCGCCACGCCCGGCATGCTGGCCTGGCATCTGCAGGTGCGGCGCATCGACGCCACGGCGCTGAACTGGCCGCTCGCAACCGGCCGTTATGCGGTGATGCTGGCGACCTGGGCACTGAGTCTGCTGCCGTTGTTATTGCTGCTGCCGGAGCGTCTGCTGGCGCGGATTCCGCATCCGCTTGCCACTGCCTGGATCGACATTTTCCTGCTGTTGATGATGCTGGCAGGCTGCCTCGCCGACGGCCGCCGCCGTGCGCCTTGCGATCGTTTCTCGGATACCGAAGTGGTGTTGATTGCAGCCAAAAACAAGCTCGGGTGATCGATGACGACATCATCTAAAAACGATCCGGCGTTATCGGCTGCAGAGGTGCGTGCGCTGGCCTTGTCGCTGCCCGCCTGCGAGGAGCAGGATCATTTTGGCAGCGCGTCTTTCCGCGTTCAGGGAAAAATATTCGCGCAATTATCGGCCGACGCGAGCCATGCCATTTTGAAATTTTCGATCGCCGATCAAACCGCCTTGATTGCAACCGATCCGGATACGTTTTCCAGCGTGCCACACTGGGGACGTTTTGGCTGGACGCGAGTTTCGCTCGCTGCAATCAGCGCCGATTTTTTGCGGCAGTTGCTGACCAAGTCATGGCGCCAGATCGCGCCGAAGAAAATGCTCGCCGCGTTCGACTCACAAATGAACTGAATGCGCGGGCTTTCAGTCATCCATCCATGCTGTCGCAAGCGACCGGCAGCCGCATGGCGAACGATTGCACCATCGAGCACCGTTCAAGTCCCGCATCGCCAGCTTGCGCTGATAAGCTGCCAGCGGAATAGTGATCGCAGTCTTGCCCACCTGACTTCAGCCTGATTGACCCATGCCAATCGTCGATGCCGTTACCGCAATTCTCTGCCATCGCGGGGAAATTTATATGGTGCGACGGCATCGACAGCTGGCCGCATTTCCAGGCTATCAGGCATTCCCCGGCGGCAAGGTCGATCTGCCGGACGCCGATCATCAGTACCAATTCGGTACACATTTCGATCAGGAACCGAGATTGTTTCGCGCGCTGATGCGCGAGCTTGAGGAAGAACTCGGCGTGGCCTGGCGTTTTGAAGCGCATGGAATCGCCCGTGATCACTGCATCGAACAATGCCGGTTGATGGGTGTTGCATTGACGCCGCCGCATGCCGTGATGCGATTCAATACGCGCTTTTTTCGTCTTGATCTGAGCGAGCGGCCGCAGTTTTCGCTGGAAGCACGCGAACTCGAAAGCGGCGCATGGGCCACGCCGCAACGCTGGATCGAGCGTTATCAAAATGGCGAACTATTGCTGGCGCCGCCGACGCGAATGGCGCTCGAAACCTTGGCGCAGGATTTCGCGGCAGCTGCAATTCCGTTCGACTTCGAGAGCGACTCCGGCGACCGCGTTCCGGTGCTGGAAATGCAGCGTGGCGTGAAGCTTTTGCTGGTGCGCTCGAACACCGTTCCGCCAGCGCAGCACACTAACTGCTTCCTGATCGGCGATGCTGATAGCCGCCGCGTGCTGATCGATCCCTCGCCCGCTTCGCGCGAAGAATTGGCCAAACTGCAACGCACCGCTGGCGAACTCGGCTTCGATGAAATCTTCATCACTCATCATCATCCGGATCATCAGCAGTTCGCCAACGAACTGGCGCGCAGCCACGGCGTGCCGATCGGCATGAGCGCGGATACGCAGGCCCGCATCTGCGCGCGGTCGCCGTATTTCCTCGATGGACTCGATGTAAAAACGCATGCTGAAGGCGATTTCATCACACGCTGGAATGGTCACGAAGTGCGCGTGCTGGCGGTGCCCGGTCACGATGAAGGCCAGCTGGCGCTGATGCCGGAGAACCGCGCCTGGTGCATCGTCAGCGACTTGATTCAGGGCATCGGCACGGTCGTCATCGCCGCACCGGAAGGCGATATGCGCAAATATTTTGCTTCGCTGGAACGTGTGATCGCCGCAAACCCGGCAGTGATTTACCCTTCGCACGGCATGCCGCTGGGTGGCGTGTTTTATCTCGAACAGACGTTGCAACATCGCCGGCTGCGCGAAGCCCAGGTCTCAAAATTTTCAGCCGAAGGCCGCAGTGTCGATGAGATGCTGACTGCGATTTACGTCAATCTCGATGCGCATCTGGTGCCGCTGGCCCGAAAGAATATCGAGAGCCATCTGAGCAAGCTGCAGCAGGACGCGGCGGTGGCGGATTAGCGGCCGATACAGTTTAAGCGGGCGGACCGAACGGAAGGGATCAGCTGCGAGCGCTCAGCGAAAATTCCATGGCTGAAAGTCATTTCAGCTGCAATCCGCCGCGCCCAAGCTCGAACAAAAATCGCTGTAGATGCCTTTATTTGCTGAGAATCAGCGTCACTGCCGGCTTGTTGCCGCTGCGCGTGGTGATCTTCACCGGCATGTAGTCGCGTTCGGCCGCGAGCCAGAACAGGCCTTCTTTTTTCGGGTTATCGACGCGTTCCATTTTCAGCGCATCGAAACTGCCGTCGTGCGTTTCCACGGTTTCGTGGCCGGTTAATTTGAACTGATAATGCGTCAGATTTTTGCGATCGACCATGTCGAATTCGGCAAGCGGCGGATTGGCGTCGTTCGCATGCGCGCTCACCCACAACCGCACCGCCTGCTGCAACGCGAAGCTGTCCACCGCGTTTTCCGGAATCGTGCGCGTCTGACCGCTCTGGTCGGTCACGGTGTGCTTGTCCCAGTCGAAATTCAGGGCGTAGGTCTGCCTGGCATCGCTCGGCAGCACTGAATTGAAATGCCTTGAACGGATCTGGCCATTCTTCACACAGAACTGGCTCGATTCGCTGGGCGCGCCGTAAAGCGAACGCGCCAGCGCGGTGGGATGCGAAATGGTGGTGTATTGATAGCAGTCGGCGCCGACATCGGGCTTCAGGGAAACATCGACCTTGCCGACTCCGAGCCCGCCCCAGCTGACCAGATAATGCACATCGATTGCCGGCAAATTATCCGCAGGTCTGGCGCTGCCAACCGCAGTCGCAGTGGTCGCGCTGGCAGTTGGAGACTCGGGAGTCAGCGCAGGATTTTGCGGCTGTGGATCAGCAATTGCGCAACGGTTGCTCAGCGCGAAGACGAACATCAACGGCATCATCAGCCTCATTGTGAGCGGGAAATCCCTGATTGTTTTTGGCTGATCCGCTTTCAATCGTGTGGACCCGAGTGTTGATCTGGTTGTCATCGAAATGCTTCCTCCAGCTGATCCATCCCCAAAGCCCGATCGAGACGCTGGCCTTTGTAGATGGCCGCATTTTCGATCAGCCGCAATTCGCCGCGCGCCATCCACGCCACCGCCTGCGGATAAATTTTCAGTTCAATGTCGTTCATCACACGCTCGGCTAGTTGCGCTTCGTCATCGCCGGCCTGAATCTGCAAGCGGCCCTGAATCACCGGCGCGCCGCCATCCACTTCAGACGTGACGAAATGCACGGTCGCGCCGTGCTCGGCATCGCCCGCGGCCAACGCACGGCGGTGCGTATGCAGACCGGCATATTTCGGCAACAGCGAAGGATGAATATTCAGCATACGGCCGCGGAACTCGGCAACGAAATCCTCGCCGAGCACCCGCATGAAGCCTGCCAGCGCAACGATATCCGGCGCGTACCGTCGCAGCCGCTCAGCCAGCGCCGTATCGAATGCGCGGCGATCGACGAACTCCGCATGCGACAAAACTTCGGTGACGAGGCCAGCCTTGCGCGCAAACGCCAGACCTTCTGCATTCCTGCAATTGCTGATGACTGCGGCGATTTCCGCATCGATGCGGCCATCCTGCACGGCGGCGATCAGCGCGCGCAGATTGCGGCCGCGGCCGGAAATCAGAATGGCGAGACGCACGCGCATTCAAGCGCAAAGCTTGCGGAAAGAAAAGCTCAAGCGAATTGCACGTCGGTCGATCTGCGCTTCACCACTTCACCGAGCTGCCAGGGTTTCAACCGCGCGCGTTTGAGTACCGCTAGCGTACGTTCGAGCGCGGCGCGCGGCACCACCAGCACGAAACCGACGCCGCAATTAAACACGCGACGCATCTCGTCTTCTTCCACCGCGCCGTGCTGCTGCAGCCAGTCGAAAATCACCGGCCGTTGCCAGCTCGCGGTATCCACCATCGCGCCGCAATTTTTCGGGAAACAGCGCGCCAGATTTCCGGTGATGCCGCCGCCGGTGATGTGCGCCATGCCGCGAACCGGAATGCCTTGGTCGAGCAATTTCAAGATTGGCTTGACGTAGATATTCGTAGGCGCGAGCAAGGCATCGGCCAGCGTACCTTTGCCAAATCGGGAATCGAGTGCCGCGCCAGAACGCTCGATGATTTTGCGGATCAGCGAATAGCCGTTGGAATGCGCGCCGGAAGATGGCAAGGCCACCAGCACATCGCCCGGCTTGATCTTGCTGCCGTCGATGATTTTCGATTTCTCGACCACCGCGACCGAGAACCCGGCCAGATCGAAATCCCCCTCGGCGTACATACCGGGCATCTCCGCGGTTTCGCCGCCGACCAGCGCGCAGCCGGCGAGCTTGCAGCCGTGCGCGATGCCCTTGATGACTTGCGCGGCGATGCGCGGATCGAGCCGGCCGGTTGCGTAGTAATCCAGAAAGAACAGCGGCTCGGCGCCGGAGACGAGCACGTCATTGACGCACATCGCCACCAAATCCTGACCGAGGCCTTCGACGCGCCCGGTTTCGATACCGAGCCGCAGCTTGGTGCCAACGCCATCGGTGCCCGACACCAGCACCGGATGCTTGTATTTCTTCGGCAGATCGACCAGCGCGCCGAAGCCGCCGACGCCGGCCAGCACTTCCGGGCGGCGCGTCGAACGCACGATTTTCTTGATGTCGCCAACCAGCGCATCGCCGGCTTCGATATCGACGCCGGAATCCCGATAGCTGAGTGAGGCGGTGGGTTTTGTCATCGGCGCCGATTGCGAGGGGTAATGAAAAGTGCGTCATTTTAGCGGCTAACCGCTCCACGCCGGCGAACTTACGCCACACGCCGCACTCACTTTGTCGGAATCGGCGCCATTAAGACCGGCGTCTTCATTTTTCATCCACATTTGCCAGCCCTCTACGCCCATGCGCCCGCAACCGCTATTTCGCACCGAGCCTGCAGCCGGGCTATCCTGCCAGACATGAATCCACCTTCGTCGACATCGATTTCCAGCAACGCGCCTGAGGCGGTCACGCCGCTGCGCTCCTTCCGCGAAAACTGGGGCTGGTTCGCCACCGCCGGTGTCACCCTGTTGATGCTGTATTTCCTCGGCCCGATCATGACGCCGTTCGTGGTCGGCGGCGTCATCGCCTACCTCGGCAACCCGGTTTGCGATCGACTCGAACATCACGGCGTGCCGCGTGGGCTCTCGGTGGCATTGGTGTTTCTGGTGTTCTTCGCGGTGTTGATCACGGCCTTGGTGCTGGTGGTGCCGGTGCTGCAGGACCAGATCGTGCAGCTCGCGCAGAATATTCCGGACTGGTTGAAATGGGTGCAGGACGTCGGCCTGCCGCAGCTGCATGTCCGTCTGCCAGCCGGCCTGCGTCTGGATGCCGGCGGACTGCGCGACGCGCTCACCAAGAACTGGTCGCAGGCCGGCAGCATCGCTGGCGAAGTGCTCGCCCGCATCGGTCATTCCACGCCTGCCCTGCTCGGCTTTCTGGCGGATTTACTGCTGATCCCGATCGTCACGTTCTACCTGATGCGCGACTGGGAATTGATGCTGAAGCGCGTCGATCAATTGATCCCGCCGCGTCTGCGCGGACACACCGAAGAGTTCGCGCGCGAAATCGATTCGGTGCTCAGCGCGCTGATCCGCGGGCAATTGCTGGTGATGATCGCGCTGGCGCTGATCTACGGCATCGGCCTGTGGATCACCGGCCTGAAAGTAGCGCTGCTGATCGGCCTGTTCGCCGGCCTTGTCAGCTTCATTCCGTACATGGGTTTTGCCACCGGCTTTCTGCTCGCGGTCGTCACCACGCTGGTGCAGGATCAGGAAATCCTGGCCTTGCTGCCGGTCGTCATCGTCTTCGCGGTCGGCATGGTGCTAGAGAATGCCGTGCTGACGCCGCTGCTGGTCGGCAACCGCATCGGCCTGCATCCGGTCGCAGTGATTTTCGCACTGCTCGCCGGCGGCCAGCTACTCGGATTTTCCGGCGTGCTGGTCGCGCTGCCGGTCGCGGCGATCTGCGCCGTCGGTGCGCGCCACGCGCGCAAACGCTGGCTGCGCAGCCCGCTGTATTGGGGCCGCGGCAAGCCGGTCGAAAACGATGCGACAACGGACGCGGCAACCACTGTCGTACCGCCAATCTAGTGCCGGCCCATTCGTCCACTGATACCTGGGCTGACAATCGGGCTGGATGCGGGGCTGATAGTCGCGCGGGTTGCGATACTCATCGTCTCTCTGATTTTGCGGCCAGATGGCCGAGCGAACACCTGATCGTTTTGCGAAAAACATGATGGGTCCGCAGCTCCCGCTATCCGTACAACTTGCCGATACGGCGAGTTTCGATAATTTTTTCACCGGCCCGAACGCCGAGGCCTGTGCCGCGGTGCAAGCACTCGCGCAGGGCCAGACTGGCGCACCGCTGTGGCTGCATGGTTCTGCAGGCAGCGGTAAAACGCATCTGCTGCAAGCCGCGATCCGCGTAGCCGTCAGACGCGGCGCGGTCGCTTATTTGCCGCTGGCGGATTTGCAGCCCGTCCCGGCGGATTTATGGGAAGGGCTGGATCGCACCGCGCTGATCGCGTTCGACGATATCGATCTCTGCTGCCACGAGCGAGATATCGCGTTGGCTTTATTGCGGCTGCTGGATGCCGTGCGTGCCAATGGCGGTAGCTATCTGCTCGCATCGCATGCGCCGGTCGATCGCATCGTCGATGCAATTCCCGCCGATCTGCGCACGCGCTTCAGCGCCTGCGCGCCATTCGCGTTGAAGCCGCTGGACGATGCCGAACTGGGCGCGCTGTTGCAGGCCCGCGCCAAGGGCCGCGGTCTGGAGCTTCCGCATGAAGTCGCGGAATTTTTACTACGGCGGCTGCCTCGCCGAATTCCAGTATTGCTCGACGCGCTGGCAACGCTCGATAGTGCCGCGCTCAGCGCGCAGCGCCGCCTGACGATTCCATTCGTAACGCAAGCGCTGCCCGCTCTCGCGCCGACAATCGCACGAACAACACCAGGCTGACGAAGTCGATCATCGCAACGATGCTCACGCCCTGCGCCAGCGATTTTCGCAGCGGCATGGCCACACCTTCGGCCAATAACGCGCCGATATAAAACACCAGCAGCATGCTCGCCCAGCCGGCGGTGTAAGTGCGTGCGCGCAGCAGGCCCGGCAAGCTGGCCAGCAGCGGCAGACTCAACAAAGTGCCAATGATTACGCCACTCCACAGCAACAGCGCTGTGATCAAGGCGAATTGTGCGAGCAGTGCGATCAGCAGCGCGACACGGCTGAGCCGCGTCATTGCGCGCTTTGCGATTGCAGCTTGGATGCGATTTCCGCGACGCGGCGACCGAGCACAATCGCCAGTTCAGCTTCATCGCGGCTCAGCGCGCGCGGCGCGCCAGTGCCGGCGACGTGGCTCGCACCATAGGGCGTACCGCCGGTTTCGGTGGCCGACAATCGCGGCTCGGTATACGGCACGCCGACCAGCAGCATGCCGTGATGCAACAGCGGCAACATCATCGTCAGCAGCGTGCTTTCCTGGCCGCCATGCTGCGAACTGGTGGAGGTGAATACCGCGGCCGGCTTGCCGGACAAGCTGCCCGAAAGCCAGAGATCAGAAGTCGAGTCGAGAAAATATTTGAGCGGCGCGGCCATGTTGCCGAAGCGCGTCGGGCTGCCGAGGATCAAGCCGGCGCAATCGCGCAGATCCTGCTTGTCGACGAACGGCGCACCTTCATCTGGTACCGCGGCAATTTTTTGATCGGTGTCGGCGGAAACCGGCGGCACTGTGCGCAGCCGCGCCTGCATCTGCGGCACCGATTCAATGCCGCGGCAAATCTGCCGCGCCAGCGCGCGCGTGGCGCCATTGCGCGAATAGTAGAGAACGAGGATTTCGGGCATTGAGATCATTCAGCGAAAAATTTATGGGGCGAAGACTGTCGGGGAATTTCTGATCAAGACTTTATGAACATCTGCGGCCGCTCTGCCGCAAGTTTACGAACACGATTGTAGAGGTCCGCGATAGCAATTGACCGATTCCGCAGCCGTGGCTAGTCTGCCGGCATGATTCACTCGCGCCGTTGTCGGTCCATTGATTTGTTATCGAGCGCAGCACTACGGGTGTCGGCCGCGTTCGTATTCGCAAGTTCAATCGCCCAAGCCGCGCCCAACGATAACCGCGATGGCGACGTTGTTTTGCCGCCGCCGCCCGCTTACGCAACGCCAGCCAGCGCGATGCGTTTGCCGAATCTGCCGCCTCTGGGCAACCCGAACGATGCCGGCGCGGCAAGCACGTTCACGCCCAGGCCCGCACCGCTGAATGCGGTCGCTGGCCCGACTGCAAGCCCCGCACCGCGCGCAACCCTGCCTGCGATTGCGAACCCGAAACTGGAGTCGACATCGCCAGCCGCAACGCTGCTGCGAAGTTTGAGACAGCGCACCGGATTGTCCGACTTGCAGGAAGCCGAATTGCAGGCCGCGCAGAAACGCCTTCAGAGTGGCGACGAAGCCGGCGCGCTGCATGCCGCGCAAATGCTGGCGACCGAACTCGACAAGGACACGCGGCTCTTCATCGTCACTGACGGCAACAATCTGTTCTCGATTGCCGGCATGCCGCAGGTTTACGCCAATCCGAATTTGTGGCCGCTGCTGTGGTGGGAAAACCAGCCGCTGCTGATGCAACCCACACGCTTGCGCGACGGCATGCCGCTGAAAGTGCTGGCGCATCCGAGTATCGATCAGGTCAACCTAGCACTCGATTATGCGCGAACGCATAACGTGTTGACTGCGCCGCTGATAGATCGGGATCTGCTCGCGCGCTCGCCGGTACGCTGATCTCAGCTCAAGTCACCCGCGAGCTGATTCGTCGAAAAATATTCGCCGGCAATTTTCGTGAACACATTCGGATTCGCGCTTCAGCTGTATCGTTTGCGGCTCGATTTCCAAGCCGACAACCCGAATTATTTTTCCAGTTTCGCACCGCAGGCATTCAGCACTGCACGCAATCCTGCGCCGATGTATCTGCGCCGATGCAACACCAGATGCAGCAGCCGGCTGAGATCGAGGAATGGCGTGCGCAGCGCTTTAAGCTCACCTCGACGCAGCGCTGGCGCAACGACTGATCTGGACAGACAACCGATGCCAGCACCCGCAATGACTGATGCCTGCACCGCTTCGTTATGGCCCATGGTGAGCGCGTTGCGTACTTCAAAACGTGCTTTCTGCGCAGCTTGCATGAACACTTCTCGCGTGCCGGAACCGGCTTCACGCAGTACCCATTGCGCGGCCGAGAGATGTGCAACGTCGAGATTGCGTTTGCGCGCTAGCGGATCATCGGGCGGCGCAAAAACCACCAGTTCGTCTTCATGCCAGGGATAACTGACGAGATCGGCATCGTCGCAAATGCCTTCGATGAATCCGGCATCGGCGCGGAAAGTCGCAACCGCTTCGATCACGCTGCCGGTGTTTGCAATCATCACTTCAATAATGGCCGTCGCGTGCTGCGCGATGAACCGGCTGACCATCGGCGGCAGCAGATGATTGCCGATGGTCTGTGAAGCCGCCAGTCGCAACTTGATCGGCAGCGAGGCGCCATCGCGCACTTGCGCTTCGATTTCGCGCGCGCGTTCGAGCAGTTCCAGCGCTCGCGGCAGCAAAGCGCGGCCGCGATTATTCAGAATCAGGCGGCGGCCGGCGCGCTGGAATAGCGCGCCATCGAGCGAGGATTCCAGCTCGGCCAGTGCCTGGCTCGCGGCCGACTGGCTGATCGAAACTTCGCTCGAAGCGGCAGTAACGCCGCCGCGCTGGCAGATCGCACAGAAGACTTCGAGTTGCCGCAGGGTCAATCTCACGCGGAGTGTCCTTAACTATTACATCAGTAAAACTGATTTTACATAGATAAATAATCTGTTTTACCCATCAACTAATCAAGCTTACCGTGCGCAAGTTCCCAACAGAATGCCTATTCGAGGCACTGATCCCATGCGCACGAGTCACCATAAAACGAAGCTGGCAGATCACACTTTCGGCGTCCTCGTCTGCGCGTTGATCGCGGCGGCAGCGATTGCCTTGTCGCAATGGACGCCGCTCGCGCACATGGGCATCGGCCCGCTGACGCTGGCGATCATCATCGGTATCGTCGCTGGCAACAGCATGCCGGGAAAAATGCACGTCGACGCTGCCACCGGTGTCGCGTTTTCGCAGCGCACGCTGCTGCGCCTCGGCGTGGCGCTGTACGGCTTCCGGCTGACCTTGCATCAGGTTTCGGCCGCAGGATTGATCGGCATCACCACCGATATGCTGGTCATCACATCGACCTTGATGATGGGTCTGTGGATCGGTACGCGCTGGCTCAAGCTCGACCGCGAGACCGCATTGTTGATCGCCACCGGCAGCGCCATCTGCGGCGCGGCAGCGGTGATGGCAGCCGAACCGGTGGTGCGTGCGCCGGCGCACAAGGTTGCGGTGGCGGTGGCCACGGTGACGATCTTCGGCACTGCGGCGATCGCAATCTATCCGCTGCTGTTTCCGCTGGCGGGCCTCGACAGCGCGCAGTTCGGCACTTACATCGGCTCGACTGTGCATGAAGTTTCGCAGGTAGTCGCGGCCGGCAATGCCTTGTCTCCAGCAGTGGCGGATCAGGCCGTCATCATCAAATTGATCCGCGTGCTGATGCTGGCGCCGTTCCTGCTGCTGATCGGCCGGCTGGCGCAGCATGGCAGGAGCGGCATCGAAGCCAAAACGCCTTTGGTGCCGGGCTTCGTGTTGCTGTTTGGTGTGATCGTCGCGTTCAATTCGATTGACAGGATCGCGCCGCGACTGCATGCAGGATTGCTTGATCTGGACAGCGTGCTGCTGACCTTGGCGATGGCCGCACTCGGCTGGTCCACCCGCGCCGGCATGTTGCGGCAGGCGGGTCTACGACCGATGCTGCTCGGCTTACTGTTGTTCGTATTTCTTCTGACCGGCGGCTATGGCATCAATCGCATCGTGTCGTTGGTGTTGAGTTAGATCGTGCTGCTGAGTTGATCCTGATCGCGTAAAAGACATTCGTAGAACCTCGCGTGAATCACTTGAAAAAAAGCGCTTCAGCCGAGTTTTAATCCGCGGGTCAAGCCTTGCCGTAGAAACCTCGCGCCCAGTTTTTTTGCTTCATTCCCGCATCGCGCAGGAACGGCGCGAGACGGCCGAGGCCGATGAATTTTCGATTGAGCCAATGCCAAGGCCGGCGCAGCGGCCGCGCGACATCGACGAACAAGACCACGCGCCAGCCGTCGGTATCGTTCCAGACTTCGTGATTGAAGCTATCGTCGAAAATCAGCGACTCGCCTTCGCGCCAGGTGCAGATTTGATCGGCGACGCGGATACGGCAGGCGCCAGCCGGACCGGGCACGATCAGCCCGAGATGAAAACGCAGCACGCCGTTGTAGGCGCCGCGATGCGCGGGAATGTGTTTGCCGGGCGCGAGGATACTGAAGAATGCAGTCACTGCGCCTGGAATTTCGCCGAGGATGCGCGTGGTCTGCGGGCAGCGCCGCGCGTTGTCGCTGCAATCCATGCCGGCCCCGAGCAGGAAAAATGTCTTCCAGGAATCGTCGGTGGTGATGGTGCTGACTTCCTTCAGAATCTCGTGAAAGCTCGGCATTTGATCGCGGAACGTCATCACGCGATCCAGCTCCGCACGGATCGCCAGCCATTGCGCTTCGACCGCGGCGACCCAGGCGAAATCGCTCGGATTGTAAACCGGCGTGTCCGGCAGGATCGAGACACGTGCTACGAACGCTTCCAGCCGATTCTGCAGCGCCAATGCGATTTTTCCGCGCAGGGTTTTCGGCGGATTCAAGCTGTGCCGGCGCGTGCGCAGGTGCGCCAGCTCGGGCACGCAGGGGCCCGCAAATTCCTGATCCATTTCGAATGCTGGACGCATATCTGTTTCGCGCCTCCTCGGGCGCTGTTTGTTCCAAATGAATACCGCCTGGCCTTCCGTTGGCCAGGCTTGTTGCCGTGCAATTTTAATCAACCTGATTTTTCATTGACCGTAGTTTGCCGGCGCCGTTCCTTCTGCTTTGCGGCGCGCGGGTTTGCATTTTGCAGAAGCGGCCGCTAATCTGTACTGACCGGTTGGTCAGTCTTGTTTCAGCAAACGCAGTTCGTGATTTTTGACAGCAATGTTTTGCAGGGCTTTATGCCGTGTTGCGTGTTGCGCCGTCCAGGTTTCAGGCTGGCAGTCGCAGGCGCTTTTAGTCATCGCTTCGCGAACAGTGATGCCGATTCCTGATTTCTTGAGGTTCAAGCAGCTCCAGTCGTGATCGATGAGTTTTCTGTCGCCCTAAAAATTATCTTGAAAGGATTCAGCATGGACTCGCGCAGCCATTTTCCACTTCGCCGGGCGCCGATCTTCGGCTACTTTTGCCTGCTGGCTCTGACCGCTTGTTCGTCACACAAGGCACCGCCGCCTGCGCCGCCACCCGCTGAAGTCGGCGTAATGACGCTGCAACCGCAGCCGGTCAACATCACCATCGATCTTCCGGGCCGCACGGTGGCTTACCGCGTGGCGGAAGTACGGCCGCAAGTCAGTGGCTTGGTGCTGAAACGCATGTTCGTTGAGGGCAGCGAAGTCAAGGCCGGGCAGCCGCTTTATCAGATCGATCCGGCGCCGTTCCAGGCCAATCTGGAAAGCGCGCGCGCATCGCTGGCGAAGGCGCAAGCCGCGCTGGTATCGGCAAAATTACTGGCACAGCGTTACCAGCCACTGGCCGCAGCGCACGCCGTGAGCCAGCAGGATTACGACAACGCCGTGGCCTCGCAAGCGCAAGCCGAAGCGGATGTCGCTTCAGCACAAGCCGCGGTGGATACCGCGCGCATCAATCTGGTTTACACCAAGGTATTGTCGCCGATCAGCGGCCGCAGCGGCCGTTCTTCGGTGACGGAAGGCGCGCTGGTGGCGGCTAATCAGACCACTGCGTTGGTGGTGATTCAACAGCTCGATCCGATCTATGTCGATGTCACTCAGCCGAGCGCGATGCTACTGCGTTTGCAGCGCGAACTCGCCAGCGGTCAGCTGAAGAAAGCCGGCGAAAATCAGGCGCAGACGCAGTTGACGCTGGAAGACAATACCTCGTACGGCGCGACCGGCACGCTGCAATTTTCCGAAGTGACGGTGGACACCGGCACCGGCTCGGTGACGCTGCGCGCGGAGTTCCCGAATCCGCAGAAAATCCTGCTGCCAGGCATGTTCGTGCGCGAGCAGTTGCAGGAAGGTGTCGACGAAAAAGGCCTGCTGGTGCCGCAGCAGGCGGTGACGCACAACCCGAAAGGTGACGCGACCACGCTAGTGGTCGGCGCCGACAACAAGGTGGCGACGCGCACCATCAAGACTGACCGCGCGATCGGCGATCAATGGCTGGTGAGCGAAGGCCTTGCGGCGGGCGACCGGGTCGTGGTGGTCGGCTTGCAGCGCGCCAAGCCGGGCGCGGAAGTCAAGCCCAGCGAAGTCACGCTGGATCAGCTGCGCAATGCGCCGGCCGGGGCTGCGAATGGATCGGCTGGCTCAGCATCGGGATCATCAACATCCGGATCAGCGACGGGCGGCGATTCAGCGCCAGCATCCGCAGCCAAATCTCCGGAGCAATCGGCAAAGAAACCGGGCGATTCACAGCCGCAGTCCGCGCAATAGCCGGGAGCCGTCATGTCCAAGTTCTTCATTGATCGCCCGATCTTCGCGTGGGTGATTGCGATCGTGCTGATGATGGTCGGCGGTCTTGCCGTGTTCACGCTGCCGATCGCGCAGTATCCGAGCATTGCGCCGCCCGCGGTGGCGATTACGGTGACCTACCCCGGCGCCTCCGCCGACACCGTTCAAAGCACCGTCGTGCAGGTGATCGAGCAGCAGCTTTCCGGTATCGACAATCTGCTGTATTTCTCGTCCGAAAGCGACAAGGACGGCAGCATGACGATCACGCTGAATTTCGATCAGGGCACCAATCCGGATATCGCACAGGTGCAGGTGCAGAACAAGCTGCAGCTGGCCACGCCTTTGTTGCCGCAGGAAGTTCAGCAGCAAGGCATTCGGGTTGCCAAGGCAACCAAGAACTACCTGCTGGTGGTGGGCTTCGTTTCGGAAGACGGCAGTTACAGCAACGCTGATATTTCCGATTTTATCGCCTCCAATGTGCAGGACACCATCAGCCGGACGCCGGGTGTGGGCGACTATCAATTGTTCGGTTCGCAGTACGCGATGCGGATATGGCTCGATCCAGCCAAGCTGAATAATTTCGGCCTGACGCCGGTGGATGTCAGCGCCGCTATCGCCGCGCAGAATGTGCAGGTGGCCTCAGGTGAACTGGGCGGTTTGCCTTCGGTGAAAGGCCAGCAGTTGAACGCTACCATCATCGGCCCGACACGCTTGCAGAAGCCCGAGCAATTCGGTGCGATCCTGCTGAAAGTGATGAGCAGCGGCGCGCAGGTGCGGCTGCGCGATGTCGCCCGCATCCAACTCAATGGCGAGACGTTCTCTGCAGACGCCAAGTACAACGGCCATCCCGCCGCAGGTCTTGCGGTGAAACTCGCAACCGGCGCAAATGCGCTGAAAACGGCAAAAGCGGTCCACGCGACGATGGACAAACTCGCGCCGCTGATTCCGCCCGGCATCAAGGTGATTTATCCCTACGACACCACACCGTTCGTGCGCATCTCGATCGACGACGTGGTTAAAACGCTGTTCGAGGCGATCGGTCTGGTGTTCCTGGTGATGCTGCTGTTCCTGCAGAACATCCGCGCCACCTTCATCCCGACCATCGCGGTGCCGGTGGTGCTGCTCGGCACCTTCGCAATCCTGCAGGCGTTCGGCTATTCGATCAACGTGCTGACGATGTTCGGCATGGTGCTGGCGATTGGTCTGTTGGTCGACGACGCTATCGTCGTGGTCGAAAACGTCGAGCGCGTGATGGAAGAAGATGGCCTGAACCCGCGCGAGGCCACACGCAAATCGATGGACCAGATTACCGGCGCGCTGGTCGGCATTGCGCTGGTGCTTACGGCGGTGTTTCTGCCGATGTCGTTCTTTGGCGGCTCGACCGGCGTGATCTACCGGCAGTTCTCGATCACGATGGTTTCGGCGATGGGATTATCGGTGCTGGTGGCCTTGATTTTCACGCCCGCACTGTGCGCCACCATTCTCAAGGCGCCGGATAAAGCCAAGCACGAAAAGCGCGGATTTTTTGGCTGGTTCAACCGAAATTTCGATCGCGGCAACCGGAAATACGAACGCGGCGTGATGCATGTCACCGGCCGCACCGGCCGCTACCTGATCGTCTTCGTCGTCATCGTCGTGCTGATGGGCGTGCTGTTCACCCGCGTGCCCAGTTCGTTCCTGCCGGATGAAGATCAGGGCATCATGTTTGCGCAGGTCAACACACCACCCGGCGCCACCAAGGAGCGCACCGAAAAAGCACTGGCGCAGGTGCGCGATTATTTCCTCAACAACGAAAAACAGGCGGTCGAAGGCGTATTCACCGTCGCCGGCTTCAGCTTCGGCGGTCACGGCCAGAGTGCCGGTTTGGTATTCGTGCGGATGAAGCCCTGGGGCGATCGTCCCGGCGCGAACAATCGCGTGCAGGCGGTCGCCGGCCGCGCATCAAAATTCTTTGCGGCGAACATCAAGGACGCGCAGGCCTTCGGCTTCGCACCGCCCGCTGTGCTGGAACTCGGCAATGCCGCAGGCTTCGATTTCGAGCTGCTGGATCGCGGCAATCAAGGCCACGAAAAACTGCTGGCTGCGCGCAACCAGCTGCTCGGCCTGGCGGCGAAAGATCACAATCTGATGATGGTGCGTCCGAATGGACTGGATGACGAGCCGCAGTACAAATTCAATGTCGACTGGGAAAAAGCCAGCGCGCTCGGCCTGACCATCGCCGACATCAACAACACGCTCTCGGCAGCCTGGGGTTCCCAGTATGTGAACGACTTCGTCGATCGCGGCCGCGTCAAGCGCGTCTTCATCCAGGGCGATGCACCTTCGCGCATGCTGCCGCAGGATCTGACCAACTGGTACGTACGCAACGGTGCGAATCAGATGGTGCCGTTCTCGGCATTCGCCGATGCCCATTGGGGTTTTGGTTCGCCCAAACTGGAACGCTACAACGGCGTGCCCTCGGTCGAAATTCTGGGCCAGCCGGTTCCGGGTGTCAGCACCGGCGCAGCACTCGACGCGATGGAAAAATACGCCAGCGAATTGCCGCCGGGTTTCGGTTTTGAATGGACCGGGCTATCGTACGAAGAACGGCTTTCGGGATCGCAGGCGCCCGCGCTTTATGCGGTTTCGCTGCTGGTGGTGTTCCTGTGTCTGGCCGCGCTGTATGAAAGCTGGTCGATCCCGGTCGCGGTGATGTTGGTGGTGCCGCTCGGCGTGATCGGCGCGATCATGGCGACGCTGTTTCGTGGACTTTCCAACGACGTGTTCTTTCAGGTCGGCCTGCTGACCACGGTCGGATTGTCGGCGAAGAACGCGATCCTGATCGTCGAATTCGCCAAGGAAAATCACGAGCGCGGCATGGAATTGGTCGAAGCCACGGTGCATGCCGCACGCCAGCGACTGCGGCCGATTCTGATGACTTCGCTCGCCTTCATTCTCGGCGTGATGCCGCTGGCGATTTCCAGCGGCGCGGGTTCCGGCGGCCAGAACGCGATCGGCACCGGCGTGATCGGCGGCATGCTCTCGGCGACGGTACTGGCGATCTTCTTCGTGCCGGTATTTTTCGTCGCGGTGCGCAAGATATTTCCGGGCAAGCACGAATCGAAAAACGCGGCCGGAAGCGCATCAGCCGCGAGCGTGGAGCACTGATATGACTCACTCATCGAAAGCACAAGGTTCGCGCAAGCAAATTTTGATGGCGCTCGGTGCCGGCCTGCTCGCCGCCGCCAGCGGCTGCACGCTGGAGCCGCATTACGATCGTCCGAAAGTGGGCATGCCGGCGGCTTGGCCCGAAGGTCCGGCCTATGTGTTTTCTCCGAGTTTGAACGAGGTGAAGCCGACGCGTGATAACGGCACGCCGATCGCGGCAGCCGACCTCGGCTGGCGCGAATTTTTCCCCGACCCGCTGCTGCAGCGGCTGATCGAACTCGCCCTCGTTCACAATCCCGATGCGCGGACCGCGGCGCTCAATGTCGCTGCGGCGCGCGCGCAGTACCGCATTCAGCGCGCGGATCTTTTTCCGGCGATCAACGCCACCGGCATCGAACAGGTGGAAAAATATCCGACCGGCGTCAGCACCAACAGCGTCGGCAGCGGCCCGACGGCGATCTCGGGGCTGACACGCTTCTATGATGTCGGCATCGGATTCACGTCGTACGAGATCGACCTGTTCGGACGCATTCGCAGTCTCGACAAGGAAAAGCTGGAGCAGTATTTCGCCTACGCGGAAACCCGGCGCAGCACGCAGATCAGCCTGGTTGCAGAGGTTGCAACGATTTACCTGGCCTATCTGGCGGATATCGACCTGCTGAAGCTGACCCAGGACACGCTGGTGAATGAACAGGCTTCGTACGACCTCGCCAAACTGCGCTTCGATGGCGGCGTGGCGACCGAACTCGATCTGCGGCAGGCCGAGATCGCGCTCGATACCGCGCGCGCGAATCTCGAACAATACAGTCGCCTGACTGCGCAGGACCTCAATCAATTCGTCCTCGTCGGCGTGCCGCTGCGGGTAGAGGATTTGCCGGCCGGCCTGCCGTTCGCCACTTACAATCTGATGACCGAGCTGCCGCCGAACCTGCCCTCGCAAGTGCTGCTGAATCGCCCCGATGTGCTCAGCGCCGAACACAATCTGCGTGCAGCCAATGCCGATATCGGCGCCGCGCGCGCGGCGTTTTTCCCGAGCATTACGCTCACCGGCAGCTACGGCACCGCGAGCCGGCAGTTGTCCGGCCTATTCGATCACGGTTCCAATTCCTGGACGTTCTCGCCGCAGATCAGCCTGCCGATTTTTGCCGCCGGCGCCAATCTGGCGAGCCTCGATCTCTCCAGGATCGAAAAGGATGTGAACGTCGCCGCCTATGAAAAGACCGTGCTCACCGCATTCCAGGAAGTTGCCGACGCGCTCGCCGCGCGCAGCACGCTGGACCGCCAGATTGCCGCCGACCAGGCACTCGCCGATGCCGCGTCCGTAGCCTACAAGCTTTCGCAGATGCGCTTCGAGAACGGCATCGACAACTATCTCAGCGTGCTCGATTCGCAACGCAGCCTGTATTCGGCGCAGCAGACTCTGATCACCACCAAATTGTCGCGGCTGCAGAATCTGGTGACGCTGTACAAGGCGCTCGGCGGCGGCATCAGCGAGCATACGATGCAGGACACCGCGGTCGCGGCCCGGCCGCAGCCGGGTGCAACTGGCGGCAATCCGCATGCGGCCACAATCGGCCCGTTCGCGGCATCCACTTCGCAAACCGGCGCAGGCGATCCGGCGTTGCCGATTGCCGCGGATGCGGATTCCTTGCTGCGGCAGTTGCAGTTCGCCGATAATCTGGCTAGCCTGCACTGACCGTCCGGTCAGCCATCGATTCGCCCGTGAGCGCCATCAAGCACGCCATGTCGTCTGTTCCTGCCGCCGCGGGCGCGCGCTCGATTCTCGACGCGGCCACCGCGCTGTTTGCCAGCGAGGGTTTCGAGTGCGTATCGGTGGCCTCGATTGCCACCCAGGCCGGCGTCTGCAAGGCCAATGTTTTTCATCATTTTGCCTCGAAGGACGACCTTTATCTGGCGGTGATGAAAAGCGCCAGCGCCGAGCACGCCGATTACGCTGAACAACTTTTCCAGGCGCCGGGCAGTTCGGCAGACAAGGTGCGCAAGCTGATCAAGTTTGAAATCCGCAACATGCTCGAAAACCGCGAGCGCACTCAATTGATGATGCGCGAAACCGGCGATGGCGCGCATGCGCAGGTGCGCAAGCTGGCGCGCGGAGTTTTCCATCGCAATTTCACCGCCGTGGTGCGCATCTTCGAGCAGGGCCGCGAACGCGGCGAGTTTTCTCCCAAAATCGATCCTGCTGCGGCCGCCATGCTGCTCGGCGGAGCGTCGCGTCTGTTTTTCAGTTGCCGCGATGCGCTGCTGGAATTCCATGAGGCGAGCGGCCTCGAAGCGCCGGAAGTCTATGCCCGGCGCGTCGCCAGCTTGATACTCTCCGGAGTATTGGCCTGCCCGCAGCAAGCGGCCGCAAAGGCGGCTGCGTCGGCGCGGCGCAAACGTCCGCGCAGCGTCAAAGCCGGAGTGAGCCAGTGATGCGAATCTCCTGTCGGCCGAGCTTGCGGCGG
>CAJCJH010000102.1 GCA_903970615.1 Rhodospirillales bacterium | reverse complement strand
TCGGCGCGATCATGATGACGTCGAGATCGGCACGCGGAATGACCTGGCCGTAGTGCACGTTGAAGCCGTGCGCGAAGGCGAGAGCCGCGCCTTGCTTGGCGTTGGCGTGCACTTCCTTGGCATAGACTTCGGCGATCTGCTCGTCCGGCAGCAGCATCATGACGACGTCCGCGCCCTTCACGGCTTCAGCCACTTCCTTGACTTGCAGGCCGGCGTTCTCAGCCTTGCTCCACGATGCGCCGCCCTTGCGCAGACCGACCGTGATCTTCACGCCGCTTTCCTTCAGGTTCAGCGCGTGAGCATGGCCTTGCGAGCCATAGCCGATGATGGTGACTTGCTTGCCCTTGATGAGGGAGAGGTCGGCGTCCTTGTCGTAGAAAACTTTCATGTCTGTTCCTTGGCTAAATTCAATGAAATCGGTGAAATTCAAATAGTGCGAATGTATTGCATGGCCGGGTGGGTGCAGGCACTGCCCGGCCTCGATCGATACAAGCCGGCGTCAAACCTTCAGAATGCGTTCGCCGCGACCGATCCCCGAGCTGCCCGTGCGGACCGTTTCGAGAATCGCGGTGGCGTCGAGCCCTTCAATGAAGGCATCGAGCTTGTTGCTCGCGCCCGTCAGTTCGATCGTATAGGTCTTTTCGGTGACGTCGATGATGCGGCCGCGGAAAATATCCGACATCCGTTTCATCTCTTCACGTTCCTTGCCGACCGCCCTTACCTTGATCAACATCAGCTCGCGCTCGATATGGGCGCCCTCGGTCAGGTCGACCACTTTCACCACCTCGATCAGGCGGTTCAAATGCTTCGTGATCTGTTCGATCACGTCATCCGAGCCAATGGAAACGATGGTCATGCGCGACAGCGAATGGTCTTCGGTCGGGGCCACCGTCAAGGTTTCAATGTTGTACCCGCGAGCGGAGAACAGACCGACCACGCGCGAGAGCGCGCCCGGTTCGTTTTCCAGCAGGACGGAAATAATGTGTCTCATGTTTCGCTTCTTCCAGATGTGTGATGTATGCGAGCCGGCTGGCGCCGCTTCGTCCGCCTACGCTTTTTTTGAAAGCGCGCATGACGAAGCCAACGCAAAACCGTCGTTATAGATCTTCCGAACCGAGCAGCATCTCCGTGATGCCCTTGCCGGCCTGAACCATCGGCCAGACGTTTTCGGTCGGATCGGTCTGAAAGTCGAGAAACACCGTGCGATCCTTCAGGCGCAGCGCTTCTTTCAGCGCCGGCTCGACATCCGCCGTCTTCTCGATGCGCATGCCGACGTGGCCGTAAGCCTCGGCGAGCTTCACGAAATCCGGCAGCGCATCCATGTACGAATGCGAATAGCGCTTGCTGTATTCGATCTGCTGCCACTGGCGCACCATGCCCAGATAGCGGTTGTTCAGCGAAATGATCTTGATCGGCGTTTCGTACTGCTTGCAGGTCGAGAGCTCCTGAATGCACATCTGGATCGAGCCTTCGCCGGTGATGCAGAGCACGTCGTCGTCCGGGTGCGCCATCTTTACGCCCATCGCCGCCGGCAGGCCGAAGCCCATCGTGCCGAGACCGCCGGAATTGATCCAGCGGCGCGGCTTGTTGAAGCGATAGAACTGCGCCGCCCACATCTGGTGCTGGCCGACGTCCGAACACACGAAGGCATTGCCGTCGGTCAGTTCATACGCCTTTTCCACCACGTACTGCGGCTTGATGATGTCGCTCTTGCGGTCGAACTTCAGGCAGTCTTTGGCGCGCCAGGCTTCGATGTCCTTCCACCAGTCGGCGAGCGCCGCGGTGTCCGGGCCATGCTCGGCCGTCTGCAACTGCTCGATCAGCTCCTTCAGCACTTCCTTGACGTCGCCGACGATCGGAATGTCGACCTTGACGCGCTTGGAAATGGAGGAGGGATCGATGTCAATGTGGATAATCTTGCGCGGCACCGACGAGAAATGCGCCGGGTCGCCGATCACGCGGTCGTCGAAACGCGCACCGATGGCGATCAGCACGTCGCAGTGCTGCATGGCCATGTTGGCCTCGTACGTACCGTGCATGCCGAGCATGCCGAGGAATTTCTTGTCGCTCGCGCGATAGCCGCCCAGCCCCATCAGCGTATTCGTGACGGGGTAGCCGAGCAGATCGGCGAACTGGTTCAGCTCGCGCGCCGCATCTGCGAGGATGATGCCGCCGCCGGTGTAGATATACGGACGCTTCGCGCCGAGCAGCAAGGACACAGCCTTGCGGATCTGGCCGGAGTGACCCTTCGTGACCGGGTTATACGAACGCAGCGAAACGCTCTTCAGCGGTTCGTACTGGCAAGGCGTCTTCGACACGTCTTTCGGAATGTCGATCAGCACTGGGCCGGGCCGGCCGGTACGGGCGATGTAGAACGCTTTTTTAACGGTAGCGGCGAGGTCGCGCACGTCCTTCACGAGGAAGTTGTGCTTCACGCAGGGACGCGTGATGCCGACCGTATCGCACTCCTGGAACGCATCCTGGCCGATGGCGGCCGTCGGCACCT
>CAJCJH010000101.1 GCA_903970615.1 Rhodospirillales bacterium | reverse complement strand
CTTGGGCAAGCCCGCCCCTTCGCTGAGCTTGCATACGCTCGATGGCGCAGTGATCACAACCGATCAGCTGCGCGGAAAAGTGGTGTTGCTCGTGTTCTGGGCGACCTGGTGTGTGCCCTGCCGCGAAGAGCTGCCGGTACTGTCCGCGTATGCCGCCGACCACGCCCGCCAGGGACTGCAAGTGCTGGGATTCAGCCTGGACGATCCCGACAACCTGCCCGCTGTGCGCAAGCTCGCTGCAAACCTGAGCTTCCCGGTTGGACTACTCGGCAGCGCTTGGGCTGGCGACTACGGCCGCATCTGGAAATTACCGGTGAGCTTTACGATCAACAGGGCGGGCTTGCTCGTCGATAACAGCTGGGACGACGATGATCCAAGCTGGACCAAGGCGCGGCTTGAGCGGATCGTCACACCGCTGCTCTAGCTTTCTTTCAATCGGCAGTCTTATCAGGCGGCCAACGCGCGTGCAGGTCCGCGGGCGAAGCAAGGCTGGCGGAGTTTTTCAGTCGGCAGGCTTCATGCCGAGCCGGGATTTTTCAATCCGCCTCGTGCGTGGTCATTCAAGCTGCCGATCAAAATGCAGTCGTCACCGATAGTGTTCATGTAGTTGCCAAGCCAAGGAAAATCCGGCTGCGCGGAATGCGCCGCAACACCGCGAATTCGAGTATGCGCACCGCAACAAGCGACAGACCGAACATCGGCAGCAGCACGGCGAGCAGCAGCACCGGTGCGATCAGCAGTCCGGCGCGATAGGGCATGGCCAGCGGCATCGGCGCGCCCAGCCTGCCGGCCGGACGGCGTTGCCACCACAGCACCAGCGCGCTCACACTCATGCCGATCAGGCTGAACGCAGTAAGCAGGCCGAGCAACTGATTCGGCCAGCCGAACAGCTGACCTTCATGCGCCGCCACGCCGGTGCCGATGATGCGATCCAGCAGCTTGCGATCGGCAAAGTTTTCGCGCCGGACGACTGCGCCGCTGTTGCCGTCCAGCCACAGCGTGACGCGCAGCGGCCGGTTCTGCGCATCCGAACGCGCAGTCCATTTCGCGCCGGCTTTTTCCGGCGGCAGGATCAGCACCGGCGGTGCGAGTTCGAGTGCGGTCACGGTTTCGATGTTGCGATCCAGCGCGGCCAGATCGAACACTGCTGCTGGTCCCGCCGACAGATGATGGCCGGCATGCTCGCCGGCCGCTGGAGTGTCGCGTCCGCTGGTCCAATCCTGGGTGACGACAGTATCGCTGCCGATTTGCCGCAGTGCTTTCAGATTGCTGCCCCAGAACTTCGCCCAAGGCAAGCCGCTCACCAGCAGGAACAGCGCGAACGCCGAAACCCAGAGGCCGGTCACCGCGTGCATGTCGCGCCAGAACACGCGGCGGCCCGCGCGCAGCCGTGGATATAAAACGCCGCCGAGATTTTGCATGCTGCGCGGCCACCACAAGTACAGCCCGGTGAGCAGCAACACGATCGCCCACGATGCCGCCAGCTCCACCAGATACGAGCCGGTGTTGCCGATCAGCAATTCGCCGTGCAGCTTGAAGATCAGCCGCGTCAGCCGATCTTCTTCGTCGACCTGCTTCAGCACGGTTAATCGTTGCGGATCGACATAAACCCGCTCGCGCTGGCCGCCGCGGCTGACGAGCACACGCACCGCTGACCGATCGGTCAGCGGCAATTCGTATGCCGCGAAACGCGAGCCCGGCACCGCCGCGAGTGCGGCTTGCACCTGCGCTGCGGCGCTGGCGCGCGGGCCATCGATCACCAGCCGGTCGACATCACGGTCGATCCAGCCATCGATCTGCGGTTTGAACAAATAGATCGAGCCGGTGGCCGCGAGCCAAAGGATGAAAGGAATCGAAAACAGACCGGCATAAAAATGCCAGCGCCAGATGGTGCGGTAAAGGCGGCTGCCAGCCGCGGCAGTTTGGGAAGTCATGTTCGTACTCCTTCAAAATCGCGCGCGCAGGCCGCCGTAAATCAGGCGTCGCGTGCCGGCGTAAATCGAACCGGTACTGTTGGCCAGCACGCTGGCATCATTTTCCGCGCCAGTGCTGGAGTTGATCGAATCGCTGATGTTCTGAGCCGAGCCGACGAAAGTGTGGTCGAACAGGTTTTGCACCGAGGCGAACAGCGTCACATGCGAACGCCAGCCTTCGCCGGCGGGTGCGTTGTAGTGCAGGTTCAGATTCACCAGCGTGTAGCCCGGCGCTTTCAGCAGGTCCGCGTTATCCAGAAAAAACGATTCGCGGTAATTCAGTTCAGCAAAACCGCCGAGGCCTTCCAGCACGCCATTGGGCTGGTCATAGATCAGCCGCAGGTTGAGGTCTTGCGGCTCGACGCCCGGAATGTCGTTGCCGTTACGATCGAACGTCGCCGACTGCGATCCGGCGCTGAGCCGCTCGGTATAGCGCGCATAGATCTGGTTGTCGTAGAGATAGGCCAGCGCCAGATGCGCGCCGGGCAGCAAGGTCGTCAGCGGATGCCAGTCGCCATTGACTTCGACTCCGCGATGCTCCGAGCGCGGCGCATTGAAGGTATAGCTTTGCAGGCTCGCGCCGGCCGATTGCGAGACCAGTTCGTTGCGGAAAAATTCATAAAAGCCGCTGACACTTCCGCTGAACGTCGCACCCGCATGCCACTCCGCGCCGATATCCGCGCCATAGTTGCGCTGCGCGGATAAATTGGTGTTGTTGCCCGCCACACCTTGCGGCGTGATGAACAGATTCGTCGCCTGCGGTGTGCCGTAACCGGCGGCCAGACGCGCATGCAGTTTCAGCGCATCCAGCGGTTGATACAGTAGCGCCGCTTCCGGTGCGAAGTCGTAGTAATCACGATCGCCAGTCACGCGCGCTGTGGTCGGTGTGGAATTCGCCGGATAGCTGTACGCCGTGCTGTTCGCCTGCAATTTCGTGTACTCAAAGCCTGCGCCGAAAACACCGCTCCACTGCGGCGCCAGCGCCAGTGCTTCGCGCAGTCGCGCTCCGCTGTTGGTCTGGCTGCCGGACACGAGTTGCGTAAGGCCGCCCAGCGTTGCGCCGCCAGCAGGCGTGACGTTGTACGTGTACGAGTGAATGTTCTCGAAGTTGTGGAACGCACCGGCGGTGGTGGTCGAGGGCAGCCCGAGCAGCTGGCCTTCGCGGATCAGGTCGAGTTGAAAATTGAACGAGGGATAGGTGCCGACGCTCGACTGCGCACTGGTCGGCTGCGAAATATCGCGGTTGTCGAACGTCGCCTGCGCGCGCAGTTGCGTGATCGCATCGAACTGATGTTCCCAGCGCCCGCCGACTATCGTGCGGTGATCGTGCCGTCCCAGGCCCGCTTCGGCCGCGCTTTCGGTTTGCTGCGCGCCGTTGTAACCGTTGGTATACAAATTCACCGACGCGCAGCCGGCCGCTTCCAGCTCACCGCAGTCGCGCTGATAAGGATTGGTCTGATACTGGTTCGGCGACAGCCGGATCGAAAGATTGGTGTCCAGCGTGTTGTTGATGAACTTGAACGTCAGCCGATCGTCCGGCGTGGCATCGAACGTCGCCAGCAGGTTTTCGGTCGAGGTGATGAAGCTGTTATGCGCGGTGTCGGTATCGCCGCGCACATCGCTGGCGAACGCGGAATACTCGAAGCCGCCGTAACGATTGCCGGCCGTCGCATAAAGATTTGCGTAGCCGTTGCTGCCGCCATCCGCGCCGAGTTCGATGCCATGAATCTCGCTGCCTGCGCGCGTGAAGAAGTCGATCGCGCCGCCGGTCGCGTAGTTGCCGAGAAACGCCGACGACGGTCCGCGCGTGATGTCGATCGCGCCATACGCATGCGGGTCGGTGAGATCAGTCCGCGCCATGCCATCCGGCTGCGTCACCGGGAAGCCATCCTCGAACACCTTGATGTTGCGCACGCCGTAGGTTTGCCGGTTCTCCGAGCCGCGCACCGAAATCGCCACGTCGCGCGGACCATTGCCTTGAAGCGTGGTCACGCCCGGCGCCAGCGCCAGCAGTTCGGCGATCGAGAACGCCGGTTCGTTCTGGAATTGATCCCGATCGATACCGGTGCTGCTTTGCGCCGGCGAAGCGCTGGCCAGCGCGGAAGTTTTGCGCGCGCCGTTGACGATCACCGGTGCCAGTTCGGTAGTCGTAGCGACGCTTGTGGGTGCCGGCGCAGGTTCGGCTGCAACCGCTTCGTCGGCCTGCGCCAATGGCACCGACAGAACGAGTGCGAACGTCACCACAATCAGGCCTGAAAATCCTGCACTCAAAGCTGCACCCAGACTTGAACGTAGGTGCGAACCCAAAAACGCAGGGGAATATTTCGACAACGACAACGACAACGACAACGCCCGCGACGCGCGCGCAGGCAACAGCACTACGTCGCTTGGGCGACGATTCATTTTCAACATTTGGAAAATCCCCGGTCATCAACTGGCCCGCGAACGGGCTATGTGCCTAAGAAGCCGGATCGCTCAGGATTCGGCCGAAAAGGCTCGTCAGAACACTTCGACGATCTGGGGGAAAGGCGGCGCGCGTGCGGGCGGCAGCCGCAGTGCAGAGAATGAATGGATTCGTCGCGGCAGCGGAACGCTGATGAATTCGACTGCCGCAATCAGCGGATCGAACGCAGCGAGCGAAGCCGGCAAGGCCATTGCCGCGGCGGCCGCGAACGGGCAGCTTGAATGCGCTTCGCTGAGGATGTGCGCGCCATGTTCATCGCCGTGGCCGGCCGCGCCGCCGTGGTGTTGATGCATGTGCGCGTGCATGTCCGGCTGCAGCGCGGCGAGTTCGCCGCCCGGACAAATCATCAGCCAGCTGGCCGGCTGCCCCGCGCTGCCAGCACTGTCCGGCATGAAGCCCGGCGGAATAGCGCTGCGCAGCAGCACGCCCGCAAGGGCGAACAGCAGGGCAAGGGTTTGGAGTCGGCGCGTGCGGATCACGACGGAATTTTAGCGGCAGCCGCGGTCAACGGCGAGCCTTGTGATTAGACCGTTCTACGCTGAGCATAGATTGCCAGCCTCGGCCTTGAGACCAAGCTACCGTCGAGATTAAAACGCACGGCCCGACAAGGGCGTTTTGACCGCAGCCGAAAGCGCGTGTTACAAGGCCATTGCTCAGCAAAATTAAAGGGAGAGCGGTATGCGCGTCTTGGCGGTAGATATCGGCTTCGGCTACACCAAAGCCACAGACGGCCAGCAATCGCAGGTCTTCAAATCAATTGTCGGCGAGGCCAACACGGCCCAGTTCGGCGAAACCTTGACTCCGGCGCAGACTACGGCGCCACGTCAGTTCAGTCTGGCGGGCGAGGAAATATTCGTTGGCGAACTTGCCGAAAACCAGTCGCGCGGCCGCAGCTTCACGCTCGATCCGGCGCAGTTCATCGCCAAATATGCCAAGACCTTGGGCCTCGCCGCGCTTGCGCCGTATGCCGAGCATGGCGATCCGGTGCGATTGGTTACCGGCCTGCCGATCAGCTTTTATCGCAAGTTCAAGGATCCGCTTACCACGCTGCTGCAACAGCGCCATGTGCTCACCATCGTCAGCCCCAGCGGCGAGCGTGTCGACAAAGCCTTGTACATCGAAAAAGTGCGGGTGATTCCGCAGCCGTTCGGCTCGTTGTTCAACCTCATGTTGAACGCGCAAGGCCGCACCTTGCAGCAGCGTTTCGCCACCGAAAAAATCGGCGTGATCGACATCGGCTTTCGCACCGCCGACTTCACCATCAGCGATAAAACGCGCTATTCCGAACGCGGCAGTTTATCCACCGATTCCGGCATGTCGGTGGCTTACAGCGCGATCGCCAATCTGCTGCAGGAAAAAAGCGGCACGCAGGTGGAGTTATATCGGCTGTATGAAGCGGTGACGCGCGGCTCGATCAAGATCAAGGGCCAGAAATACGAACTCGCCGCCGTCGTCCAGCAAGCCTTCACGCAACTCGCCGTGCGCATCGCCGCCGAGGTTAATCGCCTGTGGGCGGACGATTGGGATATCGACACCATCGTCCTCACCGGCGGCGGCGGCCTCACGCTCGCACCGTATCTGGCGCCGCTGATTCAAGGCGAGGTATTGCCGGTGCCCGCCGATCAGGATGCGCGACTGAGCAATGTGATGGGTTACTGGAAATATGGGATGCATATTTGGCCGGCTTGATCGTTGTTCAATCAGCGTTGCGCATAAGAGAAACGTATGGCTCTACTTGCGGAAGAAATTGTTGAAGAGTGGCTCAACCGTCAAGGCTATTTCACCATTCGAGGCATCAAGCTGGGTGTCCATGAAATTGATCTTCTCGCTGTAAAGCCGAACGAAGGCGTTGTTGAGTGTCGACACATCGAGGTTCAGGCGTCTATGCGCCCGGTCAGTTTCATTTCCAAGGTCCCAAAGAAACTTCAAAAGGGCGGTCGTGCAGCCAACAGCGCGAGCCGCTCTGAGACGGAGCTTGTGGAGTGAGTCGCGGAGTGGGTTGAAACGAAATTCCGCAAACCAGAGAACAAGAAGCTTATGCAATCTTTGTGGGACGGGCTTTGGTCCTCCGAGTTGGTTCTAAACAAAGTCAAGTCCCCGCACGAGGTGGAGCTAATCCAAGGTCACGGCATCAAAGTCACTCAACTGAAAGATATCGTCGTATCGCTGGAAAAAGACTTAGGGCCAGTCCCCAGTGCCGCAGGCGCAGACTTCGTTGACCTAATACAAATGGGGCTTTATGCCAAACAAGACGTTCCAGCCAACATTTCTGCCCGCACTTCGTTGCGGCAGAAACGCGCCTAAGTTTCGGCGTCAGAGCTAAAGAACAAGTTATTAGGTCATGGCTTGCGGCTGATGAGTAAATCAACATAAGACGCTGGAAAGATCGCGCTGACGTTAACCCGCTAGCACGTCATCGCGTTTTTGCCTAAGCTCGGACGATCGTTTAATTTATCGCGCCTGTGCAGCGAGCACTGAGTTTTTCGGTCTGCGCGGTGTCGGAAAATCGTCCGCAAATCCGCTGGAGTCAATCATGAATACTGCTGTTTCTTTTCTGCCGAATGTTGCTCCGGATGCGTCCAATGTCGGCGCGGAAATCCGCCGCGTGTTCGAGTTGCAGCGCGAAGCCGCGCTGCGTCTGCGCAGTTCCACACGCGAGCAGCGGCTGGCGCGCATCAAGCACTTGCGCGATGCGGTGCTGGCGCACACGGACGATTTTTATCGCGCGGGCGAAGCCGATTTCAAGAAGCCGCCGGCGGAAATCGATCTCGCCGAAATCCTGCCGGTGGTGGCCGAAGCCAACGACGCCATCCGCAAGCTGAAATCCTGGATGAAGCCGATGCGCGTGTGGCCGACGCGCAGCACGGTCGGCCTGCGCGCCTGGGTGCAGTACGAGCCGAAGGGCCGCTGCCTGATTATTTCGCCGTGGAATTATCCGGTGAACCTGACGTTCGGCCCGCTGATTTCGGCGATCGCGGCCGGCAACACGGCGATCCTGAAGCCTTCGGAAATGACGCCGAATCTCTCCGCGCTGATGGTCAAAATCGTCCGCGAGATTTTTCCGGAAGACGAAGTCGCCATCTTTGAAGGCGATGTAAAAGTTTCCACCGCGCTACTGGAATTGCCGTTCGATCACATCTTCTTCACTGGCGCGCCGGCGATCGGCAAAGTGGTGATGGCGGCGGCGGCGAAGCATCTGGCGAGTGTCACGCTCGAACTTGGCGGCAAGTCGCCCACCATCATTGATGAGAGCGCCGATCTTAAGAAAGCCGCGAGCAATATCATCTGGTCGAAGTACGCCAACAACGGCCAGACCTGCATCGCGCCCGATCACGTTTATGTGCATGCCGCAGTGAAGGACGAGTTCGTTGCGCATTGCAAGGCCGCGCTGAGCAGCGCGTATGGCAGCGACGCACCGGCGCAGCGCAAAAGCCCTTATCTGGCGCGCATCGTCAACTCGCGGCATACGGCGCGCATCAAGGCGCTGCTGGATGATGCGAAAGCTAAGGGCGCGACTACTTTGATCGGCGGCGATGTCGACGAAGCCGCTTGCTATATCGCGCCGACACTGCTGGAAAACATTCCGGCCGATGCGAAGATCATGAGCGAAGAAATTTTCGGGCCGCTGCTGCCGATCATCACCTATCACAGCCTCGATGAAGTGATTCGCCTGATCAACGCCGATCAAAAACCGCTGGCCTTGTATGTCTGGAGCAAGACCGAAGCGAACATCCAAAAGGTCATGCAGCAGACCAGTTCCGGCGGCGCCTGCATCAACAATTCGGTGATCCAATTCCTGCACGGCAATCTGCCGTTCGGCGGCGTCAACAATTCCGGACTCGGCAGCGCGCATGGGCACTTCGGCTTCAAGGCGTTTTCGCATGAGCGCGCGGTGGTGCGCACGCAAATTTTGATGTCACCGATGTTCTATCCACCGTATACGGATACGGTGCGCAAGATCATCAAGCTGCTGATAAAATTTTCCTGAAGCAGGTTCAACCTGGAAGCCCGCGCCTTGCTTGCAGCGCGGGCTTTTTTATGGCGATATTATACTTGACGTACCCAATTCGTAAGCGCAGAATAACTGCACTTACAGAGAAAACGTCATGGCCACCTCGATTCTTTCCGCTACGCAGTTTCACAATGAAGAAGCCGCTTACGAGTTCGTTGAGGCGCGCTTGTGGCCGAATGGCCCAGTCTGCCCGCACTGTGGATGTTTCGAGCGCGTTCGCAAGCTGAGCGGTGCTAGCACTCGCATCGGCGTTTACAAGTGCTATGACTGCCGCAAACCGTTGACCGTCAAAGTCGGAACCATCTTTGAATCAAGCCACGTTGCTCTGCGTCTCTGGCTGCAGGCGATCTTTCTGATCGCGTCGAGCAAGAAAGGCATTAGTGCGAACCAGCTTCACCGCACCCTTGGCGTAACCCTCAAGACCGCATGGTTTATGGGTCACCGCATCCGTGAGGCCATGCGTTCGGGCGACTTCTCGCCGTTCGGCACTGCAGGCGGTTTTGTGGAAGTGGACGAAACCTTTATCGGCCATGACCGCACCATCAAGCCCAAAGGCATGAAGAAAGGTCGTGGCTTTCATCACAAGAACAAAGTGCTGTCGCTGGTCGATCGCAGTACCGGCCAGTCGCGCAGCATGGTCGTCGATAGCGTCTCGGCCAAGGAACTGGCGCCGATCGTTCGCGCGAATGTCGCACGCGAAGCGCGGTTGATGACTGACGAGGCCAGCTACTACACCACCGTAGGCCGCGAGTTTGCCTCGCATACCATTGTTAGCCACGGTCTCGGCGAATACGTCTCGAAAGGCAACGTCGAGATTCACACCAATACCATCGAAGGTTTTTTCTCGATTTTCAAGCGCGGAATGAAGGGTGTTTACCAGCATTGCGGACATAACCACTTGAACCGCTATCTGGCCGAATTCGACTTCCGTTACAGCAACCGCATTGCGCTTGGTTGCGGCGATACCGCACGCGCGGATCGC
>CAJCJH010000100.1 GCA_903970615.1 Rhodospirillales bacterium | reverse complement strand
CCTACAGAATCAGTCGGTGGATTTGTTACTATTCGCACCGTACAAGGGCCCCAGTCTCGAACAGCTATTATGTTTTTAAAATATAAGTGAGGAGACTCTGGTGCTAGATCCAAAGAATTCCATTACTGCTAAAACTGCTGGATAGTTCTCAGAACTCGCTTGTCTCTCACCAGGAAAGCTAGCAGAGCAAATCACTAAGTTAGGTGCGGACGCAACTGATCAAACGCGCGCGAAACAGCCGAAAACAGCCGCAACTCAGGCGCGGATCAGCGTGCCGATGCCTTCGTTAGTGAACAGCTCCAGCAGCACGGAATGCTCGATGCGGCCATCGATAATCACCGAATTGCGCACGCCACTGTTCACCGCGTCGAGCGCGCATTGCACCTTCGGCAGCATGCCGCCATACACCGTGCCGTCCGCGATCAGCGCCTGCACCTGCTTCACCGTCAGGCCGGTCAGTACCTGGCCCTGCTTGTCCAGCAAGCCTTGCACATTGGTCAGCAGAATCAGCTTGTCGGCTTTCAGCACCGACGCCAATTTGCCGGCGACGGTGTCCGCGTTGATGTTGTACGCCGTGCCATCCGCGCCGACGCCGACCGGCGCGATCACCGGAATGAAGCCGCCGGTTTCCAGGTGCTGGATGATGCGTGGATCGATCGCTTCGACTTCGCCCACTTGCCCGATATCGCGGCCCTTGATCGTCAGCTTCCTCGCGCGGATCAGGCCGCCATCCTTGCCGGTGAGGCCGACCGCAAGCCCGCCCTGTTTCGCAAAGGCGGTGACCACGGCCTTGTTGACCAGCCCGCCGAGCATCATCTCGACCACGTCCATCGTCTCCGCGTCGGTGACGCGCTGGCCTTCGACGAACTCGCTTTTCTTGCCGAGCTTTTCCAGATGCGCACCGATCTGCGGACCGCCGCCGTGTACAACGACCGGATGCATGCCGACCGCTTTCATCAGCACGACATCGCGCGCGAAGCTGTCGATCATCGCATCGTCGCCCATCGCATTGCCGCCGTATTTGACGACGATGGTTTTGCCGGCAAAGCGGCGGATGTACGGCAGCGCTTCGGTCAGCACGCGGGCGATATTCATCGCCTTGGTTTGGTCGATCGGCATGGGGACGAAAGATTAGCTGAGAAGTCTCGCAGAATTAACGGTAAGGAAGCTGGATTTCCGTGCTCAATGCCGCCCGGTATGCCCAAACCCACCCGCACCGCGCTCGCTCGCGTGAAACTCCGAAACCAGATCGAATTCCGCGCGCACCACCGGCACGAAAACCATCTGCGCGATGCGTTCGCCGGGTTCGATGACGAATTCGGTCTTGCCGCGATTCCAGCAGCTGACCATCAGTTCGCCCTGATAATCCGAGTCGATCAGGCCGACCAGATTGCCGAGCACGATGCCGTGTTTATGGCCCAGCCCGGAGCGCGGCAGAATCACCGCGGCGAGGCCGGAATGGCCGATATGAATCGCAAGACCGGTGCGAATCAGCGTGGTCTCGCCGGGCGAAAGTTTCAGCGGCGCATCCAGTACCGCGCGCAGATCGAGGCCGGCCGAGCCATCGGTGGCATAGCTCGGCAGCGGCAGTTCGCGGCCGATGCGCGGGTCGAGAATCTTCAGTTGAATCTTGTTCATTTGTTTTTCTTGGAGAGTGAAACGGCTGCGATCGCCGCAGATTTTTGCGCGTAGCGCTGCGCGATCAGCGCGACCAGATTGCGCGCCTGATCGAGCTTGCTGCTGGCGGTAAACGACTGGCTGCCATCGCTCCAGAACACTTCCAGCGCATTGTCGTCGCGGTCGAATGCACGGCCGTCGCCGACCCAGTTCGCGGCGATCAAATCGAGCTGCTTGCGCTTCAGTTTCTCGGCGGCGTGTTCTGCCAGTTTCTCGGTTTCCGCGGCAAAACCGGCGATGAATAATTGCGGATAACGCTGGCGCACGGCGGCGATGACATCGGTGGTTTGGGTTAAATCGAGTTGCAAGGACGCGGACTTTTTCTTGATCTTCTGCGCCGCCGAAGCGACCGGCCGATAGTCCGCGACCGCTGCCGCGCCCACCAGAATTTGCGCCTCGGCGCTGGCGGCGAGCGTCGCGTTCAACATCTGCTCGGCGGTTTCCACATCGACGCGCACAACGCCTGCGGGCGCGACCAATTGGGTCGGGCCGGAGACGAGGGTGACGACCGCGCCCATTTCCGTCAGCGCCTGCGCCACCGCATACCCCTGCTTGCCTGACGAACGATTGCTGATGAAGCGCACCGGGTCCACCGGCTCGCGCGTAGGCCCAGCGGTGACGACGGCGCGCAGTCCATCGAGCATGCCGTGCCGCTGAAGTGGTGAAGCGGAAAGCGCGCGCAGCACCTCATCCGCAATCGTCTGCGGTTCGGACATGCGGCCATCGCCCACTTCGCCGCAAGCCTGCGCGCCGCTGCCGGGGCCGAGCACGATGACGCCGCGCGCGCGCAGCGTGGCGACGTTCGCTTGCGTCGCCGCATGTGCCCACATCAGCCGGTTCATCGCGGGCGCGACGAAAATCGGCCGGTCGGTCGCCAGGCACAGTGTGGACAGCAGATCATCCGCAAGACCTTGCGCCAGTTTGGCGATGAAATTGGCCGAGGCCGGCGCGATCACGATCGCCTGCGGCCAGCGCGCGAGTTCGATGTGGCCCATCGCGGCTTCGGCGTGTTCGTCCCACAATGAACTGCGCACGCTGCGGCTGCTGAGCGCCTGAAAGGTCTGCGCGGTAATGAAGCGTTGCGCGGACTCCGTCATCACCACTTGCACGGTGGCGCCGGCCTTGATCCAGAGCCGCGTCAATTCAGCCGATTTATACGCAGCGATGCCGCCGGTGATGCCCAGCAGGATGCGCGGTGCAGCGTTCGGAAGCGGCAAGTTCGCGGTCGACATGGCGCAGATTCTAGCCTGCGCCCAAGCCCGCCGGCCGCAAAAAATCCCGCGCGGCCGCCGTTGATGCTAGCTTTATGGCGGCCCACAACGGGTTGTCCGGAGCGCTAACCATGCTTGGCTTGCTAGTCATTCTCGGCTTGATCGTCGTCGCCATCATTTATGTCATCGGCGTTTATAACGGACTGGTGACTTCGCGCAACGGCTACAAAAATGCGTTCGCGCAGATCGATGTGCAGCTGCAGCGCCGCTACGATTTGATTCCGAATCTGGTCGAAACCGCAAAGGGCTACATGAAGCACGAGCGCGAAACGCTCGAAGCAGTCATCGCCGCGCGCAACGGTGCGGCCACTGGCCTGAAAGCGGCCGCGGCGAACCCCGGCGACGCGCAGGCGATGCAGCAACTGGCCACCGCCGACAACACGGTCACGCAGAGTCTCGGCCGCCTGTTTGCCTTGTCCGAGGCCTATCCGGATTTGAAGGCGAATCAGAACATGATGCAGCTGAGCGAAGAACTCACGTCCACCGAAAATCGTGTGGCGTTCGCGCGGCAGGCGTACAACGATTCGGTGATGAGCTACAACAACCGGCGTGAAGTGTTTCCGAGCAGCTTTGTCGCCAACACCTTCAATTTCGCACCGGCAACATCGCTGGAAATCGAAAAGCCGGAGCAGCGCGCGGCGGTGAAGGTGTCGTTCACTTAAGCGCTCGAGACCGCGCCATTCCAGCTGTTGCTTAGGCTCGATAAGCCGATGGATTTTTTTCAGCAGCAGGCGCGTGCGCGCGGCCAGTCGCGGCGCATGATCGTGTTGTTCGTGCTGGCAGTGATCACGATCGTCGCCGCAATCGATTTAGTGGCGGTGATCGCCTTGCGCGCTGGCAGTGGCGCCCACGGTCAGGCACCGGTTCCGCCGTGGCCGATCATTGCCGGCACCTCGATCACCGTGCTCGCGGTGATTGCGCTGGCCAGTCTGTATCGCATCGTTTCGCTGGCTTCGGGCGGTGCGGCGGTGGCGCGCTCGCTCGGTGCGACGTTCATTTCGCCGGACACGGCCAGCCCGCAATACCGACGGCTGCGCAACGTCATCGAGGAAATTGCGATCGCGTCCGGCGTGCCGGTGCCGCAGATTTTCGTGCTGGATCAGGAGCCGGGCATCAATGCTTTCGCAGCCGGTTATTCGCCTTCGGATGCCGCGATCACGGTGACGCGCGGCGCGATGGAAAAGCTCTCGCGCGATCAGTTGCAGGGTGTCATCGCGCACGAGTTTTCGCATGTCTTGAACGGCGACATGCGGCTGAATATTCGCTTGATGGGTCTGCTGTTCGGCATTCTCGTGCTCGCCGTCATCGGCCGCGAGATCATGTATTTCAGCCCGCGCGGAGATTCCAAACGCGATGGCGGCGGCGGTGGCATTTTCTTCGTCGCGCTGGCGGTGATGGCGTTCGGCTACATCGGCGTGTTCTTCGGCCGGCTGATCAAGGCCAGCGTTTCGCGCAGCCGCGAATATCTGGCGGACGCCTCGGCCGTGCAGTTCACGCGGCAGACCGAAGGCATTGCCGGCGCGCTCAAAAAAGCCGCCGGGCTGGAAGCCGGCACGCGCCTGCAAACCGTCCACGGCGAAGAAGTTGCACACATGCTGTTCGGCGATGGCGTGGGTTTGTCCGGCGCGTTCGCCACCCATCCGCCGATCGTCGATCGCATTCGCAAACTCGATCCGCAATTCGATCCCGCGCAACTGCAGCAGCAAGCGCAGCTCTGGAACGATCCGAACTATCTGGCCGAAGACGAACATCCGGGCGCGATGAGTAACTTCGCCGCCGCCGGCGGCAATGCGATCGCGCCGGGGACGATCACCGCCCAGGTGGCGAATCCGAAAGAAGACGACTACCGCACCGCGATGGCGCTGCATCGTGCGATGCCGGCCGACTGGCTCGCCGCCGCACGCGATGAAACGCGCGCGGGCGACGTAGTGCTGGCCTTGCTGATCGACACCGCCGCCGATTTGCGCGCGCAGCAATTGCAGACGATCGAAGCCGAATTCGGTGTGCCGCGGCGTGCCGGTGTCGAAGCTTTGCTGGCGCGCATCGACGCCTTGCATCGCGTGCAGCGCTTGCCGATGGCGGCGCTGGCCTTGCCCGCCTTACGCCGTCGTACGCGCAATGAATTGACGCGCTTCATGCGTTGCCTGTGGGCGCTGGTGATGGCCGATGGCGAAGTGCAGATCTTCGAATATTGCCTGGCGCGGCTGGTGCGCGATCAGATTACCGAAGCGCTATCGCCGGTGCTTGGCGGCCAGGTCGGCACGCGCCAGTTGCAGGATAGCCGCGACGCCGTGGTCACTTTATTGTCGATCCTGGCCGAGCACGGCGATAGCGATGCCGAACAAACGCAGCGCGCGTTCGCGGTCGGCATTGCGCAAATTTTCCCCGGCGCCGGCATTGCCTACACGCCACCAGCGGATTGGAATACCGCACTGAACTCAGCGCTGAATCAACTCGATCAACTCGCGCCAGCCGGCAAGCAGCGGCTGATCGAAGGTATCGTGCTGCTGCTGTCGGCGGATGATCGAATCACGCTGGTCGAGGCCGAATTGCTGCGCGTGGTGTGCGGCGCGCTGCACTGCCCGCTGCCGCCGCTGCTGCAAAGCTAGCGCGCTCAAAATGCCGATCACCGATTGGCCCGAAGGCGAACGTCCGCGCGAAAAATTGCTCGCGCGCGGTGCGGAAGCTTTATCCGATGCCGAACTGTTGGCGATCTTCCTGCGCACCGGCGTGCCCGGAAAAACCGCGGTCGATCTGGCGCGCGATCTGTTGATCCGCTTCGGCGGCTTGCGGCCTTTATTGCGCGCGAATCAGTCCGAATTCTGCGAAGCGCAGGGCTTGGGTCCAGCCAAGTTCACCCAGTTGCAAGCCGTGCTCGAAATGGCGCGCCGCAATATGGCGGAAGGCTTGGCCGAGCGCGATGTGCTGGCCGATCCGCAGGCCACGCGCCGTTTCCTTGCCGCACGTCTGCGCGATCTCGACCATGAGGTCTTCGCCGCGATATTTCTCGACAATCAGCATCGCGTGATCGTGTTCGAGGTGCTCGCGCGCGGCACCATCGACTCCGCCAGCGTGTATCCGCGCGAAGTGGTGAAACGCGCGCTGGCGCTGGGTGCCGCGGCGCTGATTTTTGCGCACAACCATCCCAGCGGCAGCACCGAACCTTCGGCCGCCGATCGCGCATTGACCGAGCGTTTGAAGCAGGCGCTGGCGACGGTCGATATCCGCGTGCTGGATCATCTGGTGATCGGTGAGGGCGCTCCGGCCAGCTTTGCAGAGCGCGGCTGGCTTTAGCAAAAAAAATCTGCCGACCGATCGAAAATCGGTTTCGTCAGCGCGTTTCTATTGCCTTCGCCGCCGCCGATCGCTAAACTTCGCGCCCTTTCGCGGTTCAACCTTCAGGTTTCACCATGTCCAGAGTCTGCCAGGTCACGGGTAAAAAGCCGATCGTCGGTAACACGGTGTCGCACGCCAACAACAAGGTTCGCCGCCGCTTCCTGCCAAACCTGCACACGCATCGTTTCTGGCTGGAGACCGAGCAGCGCTTCATCAGCCTGCGTGTGTCCGCCAACGGGATGCGGGTGATCGACAAGAAAGGTCTGGAAGTGGTGCTCGCGGAAATCCGCGCCCGCGGCGAAAAAGTCTAGTTTTAATTGAAAAGTCCGGCCAATGGATGGCCGGTCTTTTGAACAGGATGTTCTGTCAGGAGTAAAGGCATGGCCAAGAAAGAACGCGACAAGATCAAGCTGGTGTCCACCGCCGAAACCGGCTATTACTACACCACCACGAAGAACAAGAAGAACACGCCGGACAAGCTGGAATTCAAAAAGTACGATCCGGTGGCGCGCAAGCATGTGCTGTTCAAGGAAGCCAAGATCAAGTGATTCGATCGCTGGCTTGAAAAATGCCGCCCGCTGAGGCGGCATTTTTGTTTCGGCGCCGAGGTTCTTGCCGGCGATCTTTTTTGATTGCCGATCGCTGATGTCTCGTCGCGCCAGCGTCATGCAATCGTTCTATCGTCCGGCATTGCCGGGCCGGTGCGAATCGCCTAGCCTGAAGAATTTTCATGGATTGGATGAATGTCACAGCCGATAACGCCATCTCCGCTGCAAGCCATCTCGACCGCGCTGGCCGATGAACTGGTTGCCGCCGGGGCGCTGTTTCATCGCCGCGGCTGGGTGCCCGCCACCGGTGGAAATTTCTCCGCGCGTTCAGGTGCCGATCGCATGCTGATTACCGTTTCCGGCGTGCATAAAGGCGAATTGACGCGAAACGATTTTCTGGTCGCGGACCTGCAAGGCCAGCCGCTCGAAGCCGGCCGAAAATCGTCTTACGAAACCGGCCTGCATGCGCAGTTGTATCGCTTCGATCCGAAAATCGGCGCCGTGCTGCATGTGCATTCGGTGGCGAATACGGTGCTGTCGCGCGCCGGCGATCACGTGCGTCTGCAAGGCTACGAACTGCTGAAAATCCTGCCGGGGATTTCCGAGCCGGAAGTCGCGGTCGAAGTACCGGTGTTCGGCAACGATCAGGATATCGCCCGCTTGAGCCGGCAGGTCGAAGCCCATATGGATAAACATCCGCTGCCTGCCGCTTATCTGATTGCAGGCCACGGGCTTTATGCCTGGGGCGAAAATATCTCGCAGGCGCGGCATCGCGTGGAAGCGCTCGAATTCATGTTCGAGTGCGAGTTGTGGAGTCGAGGAAATTGAAATGAGCGAATTACGTGTTTATCAGGAATCCGGCCAGCTGATTTCGGCGCACACGGATTTCGATGGAATCCATAATCAACTAGCTGCGATAGGCGTCGATTTCCAGCGCTGGGAAGCCAGCCGCGTGCTCGACGCGCAGGCCACGCAGGATGAAGTGATTGAAGCCTATCGCGGCTCCGTGAACAAGCTGATGGACGACTACGGCTTCCAGTCGGTGGACGTCATCAGCATGTATCCCGAGCATCCGCAAGCGCAGGCGCTGCGTGGCAAATTCCTCAGCGAGCATACGCACGACGAATTTGAAGTGCGCTTCTTCGTCGAAGGCGAAGGCTTGTTCTACATTCACGCCGATGGCAAGGTTTACGGCGCGCTCTGCACGCGCGGCGATCTGATTTCGGTGCCCGCCGGTTACACGCACTGGTTCGACATGGGCCCCGCGCCGCGCTTCAAATCGATCCGCCTGTTCATCACGCCGGATGGCTGGGTCGCCAAATTCACCGGCGATCCGATCGCCGATCGTTTCCCGCGGCTGGAAGCACCGCATTATCGGCAGGCGGCTTGAAGTTAAGGCTTGAAATTGTCCTGTAAGCCATAACAGGCAGGAATCCCGCCTAAAACCCGCAGCCTCGAACGGCTAGCAAAATCCCGCACCACCGCCGTGCGAAATCCCCGCGTCCCGAGTAAACTACGCGACCTTTTTTGCCGCGTCGCAGCATAAAGGCATCCCTGCGCCGTGTCGGGCCAAGTCATTTCGATAGCCGATCTGCGGGATGCGACCGCTCTTTGCGAACCTGCGTCGGTTCGCCGGTCTTACCAGCGGCGTTACATCACCGGAAGTGTTTTGTGAGCATCGAGAACCTACGCAACATCGCCATCATCGCGCACGTCGACCACGGCAAAACCACGCTGGTGGACAAGCTGCTGCGACAGTCGCAAACGCTCGACTCGCGCGAAAATCTCGGCGAGCGCGTGATGGATTCCAACGATCTCGAACGCGAGCGCGGCATCACCATTTTGTCGAAGAACACCGCGATCAAATGGCTCGACAAGCGCACCGGCATCGACTATCGCATCAACATCGTCGACACACCCGGACACGCCGATTTCGGCGGCGAAGTGGAGCGCGTGCTGTCGATGGTGGATTCGGTTTGCTTGCTGGTGGATGCCGCCGATGGCCCGATGCCGCAGACGCGCTTCGTCACGCAGAAAGCCTTTGCGATGGGCCTAAATCCGATCGTCGTCGTCAACAAGATCGATCGTCCCGGCGCGCGCGCACATTGGGTTTACGATCAGGTGTTTGATTTGTTCGATCGTCTCGATGCCAACGACACGCAGCTCGATTTTCCGGTGGTTTACGCCTCCGCGCTGCACGGTTATGCCGGCGACAACCCGGACATCCGCGAAGGCAATATGGACTATCTGTTCCAGGTGATCGTCGACAAGGTGGTGCCGCCGAAGGTGGACCCCGAAGGGCCGTTCCAGATGCAGGTGATTTCGCTCGCGTATTCGTCTTACGTCGGCGTCATCGGCACCGGCCGCATCACGCGCGGCAAGGTCAAGACCAATATGCCGGTGGCAGTGGTCAGCCGCGATGGCGAAATCCGGCAGGGCCGCGTGCTGCAAGTGCTCGGCTTCATGGGCCTCGACAAAATCGAAGTGCCGGAAGCCGAAGCGGGCGACATCGTCGCACTCACGGGTATCGCTGAACTCGGCATTTCCGAAACCATCTGCGATCCGAAAAATCCCGAGCAGATGAAAACGCTGCAAGTCGATGAACCGACGATGACGATGACCTTCGAGGTCAACAAATCACCGTTCGCCGGCAAGGAAGGCAAGTTCGTCACCTCGCGCCAGATTAGCGACCGCCTTGCGCGCGAGCTGAAAACCAATGTCGCGCTGCGCGTCGAGCAGGGCGCCGCTGGTGATCAGTTCAAGGTCTCCGGCCGCGGCTTGTTGCATCTCGGCATCCTGCTCGAAAACATGCGCCGCGAAGGGTTTGAAATCGCGGTCAGTCGTCCTCAGGTCATCCTGAAAGAGATCGACGGCGTAATTTGCGAGCCCTACGAAATGCTGGTCGCGGATGTCGAGGAAGCGAATCAGGGCGGCGCCATTCAAGGCCTCGCCGAACGCGGCGGCAAGATGCAGAACATGGTGCCGGACGGCAAAGGCCGCGTGCGTCTCGAATACACGATTCCGTCGCGCGGACTGATCGGCTTCCACACCGAATTCATGTCGATGACCTCTGGCACCGGCCTGCTATTCCACAACTTCGATCACTTCGGCCCGCAGTCCGATGCGAAGGACATCGGCCAGCGCCGCAACGGCGTGCTGATCTCCAACGAAATGGGCAAGACCGCGCCGTACGCGCTGTTCAACCTGCAGGAGCGCGGCCGCATGATGGTGGACTCCGCGGTCGAGGTGTACGAAGGCCAGATCGTCGGCATTCACTCGCGCGACAACGACCTCGTCGTCAATGTGCTGAAGGGCAAGAAGCTCACCAACATGCGCGCCTCGGGTTCGGACGAGAACGTGCTACTGACGCCGCCGGTGAAGCATTCGCTGGAGCAGGCACTGGAGTTCATCAACGAAGACGAACTGGTGGAACTGACGCCGACTTCGATCCGCATCCGCAAGAAGTTCCTGAAGGAGCACGAGCGCAAGCGGTCGGGCAATAATTAAACGCGCCGCAATTCACCGCAGCGAGAAAAAAAGAGGCCGCGGCGTGAAGCTGCGGCCTTTGTCTTTGGGAGGCCAACTTCTTGTTGATGCCGCAACTGCAAGCGCTGGCAAATGGCATCGGCTTGACGTTCTCGCTGATCGTCGCCATCGGCGCACAAAATGCGTTTCTGTTGCGCCAAGGCTTGAAACGCCAGTATGTATTGGCATTGGCGACGATCTGCTTCGTTTCCGATGCGGCGCTGATTACGCTCGGCTGCGCCGGTTTCGGCAGCCTGGTGCAAGCGCATCCGTCGTGGGTGCAAGCGGTCAGCCGGATTGGTGCGGCGTTCCTGATCGTCTACGGCGCACGCACGGCGTGGTTCGCATGGCAGTCGCAGCGGTTCGAAGTCGAGGCCTCACCGAACAGCGCAAACAGCAGCGACAGCTATCGCAAAGCGATCCTCACCTGCCTGGCGATGACCTGGCTCAATCCGCATGTTTATCTGGATACCGTGCTGCTGCTCGGCGGGATCGGCGGCCGTTATCCTGCCGCCACGCGCATTGACTTCGCAGCCGGTGCGATCGCCGCTTCCGGTGCGTGGTTTTACAGCCTCGGCTACGGCGCTGGCTGGCTCGCACCGCTGTTCCGCAAGCCGCTGACCTGGCGCGTGCTCGATGCGCTGATCGCGCTGACGATGTGGCTGATCGCGGCTTTGCTGCTGCGCGGATAGCGGAATTCATTTCTTGATTTCTTCGATCGAATTTAACTCCAGCAATCGACTCGAACCGATGCTCGAACGCGATACACGTGTCTGCGAATTCACTGTGCAAACGATAGTCCTACCACCATGAAAACCGAAGACGATCGTGACTTGATCCCGCGCCGTTCATTGCAACGCGCGAAAGCCAGCTGGCAGCACGAAGTCGTTTTCGTCTGCAAGAAATGCATGAAAAAGCAGCGCAAGGGCGTGGATGGCGAAGGCACCTCGCTGCGCAAATGGCTGCGCCGCGCCTTGAAGCGCGAAGGCTTGGAAAAGCGTGTGCGCGTGGTCGAAACGGGTTGCCTAGATCTATGCCCGAAGCACGGCGTTACGCTGATGCGTGGGCGCGAGCTTGCAGATTCAACCAAGCCGCTGCGTGTGCTGCGCCTAGGTGATGATCCCCAAATCCTGCTCGACTGGCTCGCCGATCCGCGTGACGAAAACTGAATTTGTGGTTCCGCCAGAACGTAAAGATAGGCGTGGAGCTTGAGCGGTGTTAGCATTTCACCGCGCCGTCGGCACCCCATTTTCGGCCGCGCCCACGATGATCGAAGAGCCGGAAGACCCTCTCCCCAAACTGCTGCCAGCGCACCCCGTTATTGCCATGCCGCCATCGCACAGGGCGCGCGCGTGAGCGGCATTGTGGTAGTCGATCAGCGCAGTGATTGGCCGGTGGATATTCCGGGTGTGGAGATCGCCACCGCCTGGGAATATCTCACTGCGGAATCGTTTACGCGGCTGCGCGGCGCGCGCGTTTACAACCTGTGCCGCACGTTCAGCTATCAAACCACCGGCTACTACGTCAGCCTGCTCGCGGGCGCGCGCGGACATCGAATTTTGCCGGACATCACCACGGTGCAGGACTTGAAACTTGCGGAAAGCCCGAGTGTGCTCAACGATGAAATCGAAGAGCTGATGCAAAAAAGTCTGGCGCGGCTCGGCTCGAATGAATACATTCTCAACGTCTATTTCGGCGAAAGTCCTTACGCACGCCACGAACGTCTGGCGCGCTCGCTATTCAATCTTTTCCCCGCGCCCTTGCTGCAGGCGAAGTTCGTCTGGCGCGGCGATGAATGGCGCGTGGATACGCTGAACGCGGTCGCGCTCGGCGAAGTGCCGGCCTCGCATCACGAATTCCTTTATCAGACCGCGCGCGACTACTTCACCCGCCGGCGCGCGCCGCGCCGCAAACGCGATTCCACGCGCTACGACCTCGCCATTCTGGTCAACCAAGAGGAGAAGGAAGCGCCGTCGAATTCGCGTGCCTTGAAGGCTTTCGAGAAGGCCGCAGAAGACCTCGGTTTTTCGGTCGATTTTCTTGACAAGAGCGACTATGGCCACGTCGCCGAATACGATGCGCTGTTCATCCGAGAAACCACAGCGGTGAATCATCACACCTATCGCTTCGCGCGGCGCGCGGCACGCGAGGGACTGGTGGTGGTGGATCATCCGGAATCGATTCTGCGCTGTGCCAATAAGGTTTATCTGGCGCAGTTGATGGATCGCTACAAAATCCCGCAGCCGAAATCGATGCTGGTGCATCGTGCCAATGTCGCCGATGTCGGCAAGACGCTCGGCTTCCCGCTGGTGTTGAAGCAGCCCGATTCGCAGTTCTCCAAAGGCGTCATCAAGGTCGAAACCGAAGCCGATCTGAAACGCGAAACGCGGGAATTCCTGGAGCGCTCCGATCTCATCGTCGCGCAGGCTTACGAGCCGACCGAATACGACTGGCGCGTCGGCGTGCTCGAAGGCAAGCCGCTGTATGCCTGCCGTTACTTCATGGCGCCCGCGCACTGGCAGGTGGTGAAGCGCGACAAGAACGGCGCCAAGCGTGAAGGCGATCACGAAACGCTCGACATCAAGGATGTGCCACCGATCGTACTCACGGTCGCCGTGCAGGCCGCGCGCGCGATCGGTAACGGGCTTTATGGTGTGGACCTGAAGCAGTTCGGCGACGTCGTCAAAGTGATCGAGGTCAACGACAATCCGAACCTTGATTATGGCGTTGAAGATCTCGTATTGAAGGATCAGCTCTATCGCAGCGTGATGGAATATTTCGTACGCCAGCTCGATCTGCAAACGCGCCTGCGCGAGCCGGATTCCGGAACGCGCTGAAATTTCGCAGCCTGCGCAAGCCATGATCGATCCCACGCATCAAGGCCATGTGCGCCGCGCTCATCCCAGCGATGGCGGGGCCATCCTCACGCTCGAAGAACTGTTCCCGAGCGATCGAATGTCGATGCGCTCTGTGCGCCGCTTCCTCACCGCGCCGAATGCACACAGCTGGGTCGCAGAACTGGATGGCGCCGTCGTCGGCAATCTTATTCTGCTGACGCGAAAAGGCAGTCGCATCGGGCGCATTTATTCCGTCGTCGTCGCGCCGCCAGCGCGGGGAAGGCACTTCGGCGAGCGGCTGGTGAGTGCGGCAGAGAGCCAATCTGCAAAACAGGGACTACAAGCGATTTCGCTGGAGGTGCGCGCCGATAATGTTGCCGCGCGCGCCCTTTATGCGAAGCTCGGTTATCAGGAAATCAAAACAATGAAAGCGTATTACGAAGATGGAAGTGATGGTTTGAGATTGCGTAAGAGTTTTTGATAAAGATTCTTCCGAAAGACTAACGATATCGTTATGCCGGAGAGACTTGCCTTTTGGGTTTTGTAATGTTTATCGCACCGAGATTGGCATGTGGATAGTTCAACCAGTATCCGCACTAAATATTCCAGAAACGAAACAACCAACCTTGTGTGCGATATGGCCACACAAAACCCCTAATCCAACTCATCACGCCGAAGGCCTAACGGTATGCCAAGCAGGTAAGCTCTCCGGGAAAAACTTGATCCATACAGCTGCCGACAGAAACGCGACCGGAGAAGCACTAGTAAAAGCCATTGACAAGCGATCTCTGAGCGTGGCCATTGACTTATCCGACTCGACGCATATAGGCCTGTCGACGCGACTTAAGTATCCGCCTCCGGCAAAGTAATGTTCAACTCCAACACCTCCAGACCATCTTCCCGCTGCACCGTGAACTGCACCGAATCATCCGGCACTTGTACATATTTGCGCACGACCGCCAGTAATTCCTCGCGCATTTTCGGCAGATAGACCGGACCACTATTTTTGCCTGATACCTGATCGCGCTGATACGCCACCGCTACCATCAAGCGATCACGTGCGATTTTTGCGCTATGCTTTTTCTCGGCTTTGAATATCTTGAGCCAATCCATTACTGGCCTCCGAACAGCTTGCTCAGGAATCCTTTTTTCTGTTCGGTCATGAAGCGCATCGGCCTTTCTTCGCCGAGGAAGCGGGCCACAACATCGGTATAAGCCTGGCCGGCTTCGCTCTCCACATCGCGGATCACCGGTTCGCCGGAATTGGAGCTGGTCAGCACCGTGGGCGATTCCGGAATGATGCCGAGTAAGGGTATCGCCAGAATATCTTTCACATCCTCCACACTGAGCATCTCTCCTTTCGCCACGCGCGCGGCGTTATAACGTGTGAGGACCAGATGCTCTTTCACCTTGCCTTCGCCTTTTTCGGCGAGGCGCGATTTGCTCGAGAGAATGCCGAGCACGCGGTCGGAATCGCGTACCGAGGAGACTTCCGGATTGGTCACGATCAGTGCTTCGTCGGCAAAGTACATCGCCAGAAATGCGCCGCGTTCGATGCCGGCCGGCGAGTCGCAAATGATGTATTCAAAATCCTTGGCGAGTTCATCGAGCACGCGCTCCACGCCTTCCTGACTCAGCGCGTCTTTATCGCGCGTCTGGCTGGCGGCGAGGATGTAAAGATTCTCGACATTCTTGTCGCGGATCAAGGCCTGTTTGAGCGTGGCTTCGCCGTTGATGACGTTGACGAAGTCGAACACCACGCGGCGTTCGCAACCCATGATGAGATCGAGATTGCGCAGGCCGACATCGAAATCGATGACGGCGGTTTTCTTGCCGCGCTGGGCAAGGCCGGTGGCGAACGAAGCGCTGGTCGTGGTTTTGCCCACGCCGCCCTTGCCGGAAGTGACTACGATGATCTTGGCCAACGATGTTCCCCGTGCGTGACTTGAAAGGCATCAAAAAAGAAAGGCATCAAAAAAGAAATGTGTCGCTGTGCGAATCTGCTGCTTGAGATGGCTACACGCTAGGCGTTATGTGCCTCGATTTTCAACTGCCCATTCTGCAAATAGGCCTGTGCCGGCTGGCCACGCGGGCCATCCTTGATCTGGTCGGCCACCGCGTAAATGCCGGCGATGGCGATCAGCTCGGCTTCGAGTTTGCGGCAAAACACGCGCGCGGACTCATCGCCGCGCGCGCCGGCGATCGCGCGGCCGGATAATTTTCCATAGACATGCACGCAGCCATCGGCGATCACTTCCGCACCGGGGCTGACGCTGGTGAGCACGATCAGGTCGCCGCCTTCGGCGTACACCTGCTGGCCGGAGCGGATCGGCTCGGCGACGATGCGGGCCGGTTTGCGCGCGGCGCCGGCAGCGGCAGGTGCTGGCTTGGAGGGTTCCGCAACGCTTGTCGATTCAATCGATTTCGAAGATGTCTTCGCGCTGTCTTTGGCAACCACCGCAAGGCCGAGCGCGCGTGCGGCTTGGGCAAGCACCCCATCGGAAACGCCGAGCGGCTGCATGCCGGCGCTGCGCATGGCTTGAACCATTTCGGCGAGATCGATCTCGACTTCGCTATCGATAATCACCGTCATGCCCTTGGCCGCCTGCGGCATGCGCCGCGCGAACTGTTCGATCTGCGACTTGATCGCGGCCGTATCCGCGTCCAGCACCTGGGCGCGGTTTATCGATAGCATGCGGCCTTTGAATTCGAGCGCGTTGCGAGGGCGGGACATTTTATGAGCTGGATGGGCCTTTAATTTCAGAACCGCTGCGGAATGCAAAAACGTCATGCATGGCCTGTGTTTTGCAGGCTGATCCTGTTAGGTTAGAGACCAATTACCACAAGATCAATTCACGACTTCACGATGGCGTTCGACTGGAGCCAGTACCGCTGTAACGGCCTGCATGACGAGATGTTCGTTGCACCCGACGTGCCGCGTCCTTCCGCGCGTGCGCTGCTAGCGTATCTGCGCAGCATGTCCGGCAAGGAGCTGGCCGATCGCCGACTTGCCGCAGACCTGGCGATCAAGGTCATGGGCATCACGTTCACGGTGTATTCCGAAGGCAAGAATGTCGATCGCGCCTGGCCGTTCGATCTGTTGCCGCGGGTGATTTCAAAAACCGAGTGGGAGCGCACCGAGCGCGGTTTGAAGCAGCGTGCGAACGCGCTGAATCAATTCATTCAGGATTTGTACGGCGACCAGAAAATCATCAAGGACAAAATCGTGCCGGCTGAAGTGCTGGCAGATTCGGTGAATTTCCGGCCGCAATGCGTTGGCGTGAAGCCGAAGGCCGGCATCTGGGCGCATATCTGCGGCAGCGATCTGGTGCGCGATGCGGATGGCACTTTATACGTGCTGGAAGACAATCTGCGCGTACCGTCCGGCGTGTCGTACATGCTGGAAAATCGCGCGGTGACCAAGCGCGTCTGGCCGGAGATTTTCGAGACCACGACGATCCTGCCGGTGGACGACTATCCTGCGCAGTTGTACGACACGCTGGCGGCGCTGAGTCCGCGGCCCGGCGAGTCGCCCAACGTCGTGCTGCTGACGCCCGGCATCTACAACTCGGCGTACTTCGAGCACGCTTATCTGGCGCAGCAGATGGGTGTGGAACTGGTTGAAGGCACCGATCTGTTCGTCGACAACGACGACTGCGTTTACATGCGCACGATCTACGGGCCGAAGCGCGTGGACGTGATTTACCGCCGCATCGACGATCTTTTCATCGACCCGGAAGCCTTCCGCGCGGATTCCATTCTCGGCTGCAAGGGCCTGATGCGCGCGTGGATTCGCGGCAATGTGGGCCTCGCCAACGCGCCGGGTGCGGGCGTGGCCGACGATAAGGTGATTTATGCCTTCGTGCCGCAGATGATCAAATATTATCTCGGCGAAGACGCCATCCTGCCGAACGTGCCAAGTTATCTGTGCATGATCGAAAAGCAGCGCGATTACGTACTGGCGAATCTGGACAAACTGGTGGTGAAGCCAGCCAACGAGTCCGGTGGCTACGGCATGATGATCGGCCCGCGCGCATCGGCAGAGGAGCGCGCCAAATTTGCGGAACTCATCAAGCAGAATCCGCGCAATTACATGGCGCAGCCGACGCTCAATCTCTCCACCGGCCCAACCATTACCGACGACGGCATCGAGCCGCGGCATCTGGATTTGCGGCCGTTCATCCTGTCGCGCGGCGAAAGCACTTACGTGACCACCGGCGGGCTGACGCGCGTCGCACTGGTGAAAGGCTCGCTGGTAGTGAATAGCTCGCAGGGCGGCGGTTCCAAAGATACCTGGGTGGTCGATCTCGACGAAGACGACCCGGCGCCGGTCGTCATCAAAACCAAGGCACAGACACTCGCGCCGGGACAAACGCAGACACAATCCAAGGCTGCCGCGCCGCAAGGCGCAAAGGCGGATGTCTGAATGCTGTCGCGCGTCGCTGAAAATCTTTACTGGTTCGGCCGTTATGTGCAGCGTGCGGAGAATACCGCGCGCCTGCTCAACGTCAATGCCAATCTGATGCTCGATTTGCCGCGGCGGATGACGCTCGGCTGGGGCACCTTGATCGATATCGTCGGTTCTACCGAACGCTTCAAATCGCTCTACGATCACGCCTCCGAAGAAAATGTAGTGCGTTATCTGATGACGGACGAGCGCAATCCGGCGTCGATCCGTTCATCGCTGCACACCGCGCGCGAAATCCTGCGCACGGTGCGCGACACCATGCCGCGCGAAACCTGGGAGCGCGTCAACGACATTTATTTTTACGTGCTCGAACGTGGCGATCATTCGCTGGCGCGCGCTCCGCGTCAGGCATTTTTGCAGCAGGCGGTGAGCGGCACCTTGCTGATCTATGGTGTGCTCACCTCGAACATGAGCCGCGATGTCGGCTTCCAGTTCCTGCGTATCGGCACCAATATCGAACAGGCCGACATGACCACGCGCATTCTCGATGTGCGCACCTACAGTCTGCTCGGCATCCAGCCGGGCGATTTATCCCCATTTGAAAGCATTCAATGGATGAGCGTACTGCGCTCGCTGACGGCGTATCAGATGTACCGGCGCCACGCGCGCGTGCGCGTAAACGGCCCCGGCGTGCTGCGCTTCCTGCTGCAGAATCGTGATTTTCCGCGTTCGGTGATGTTCTGTCTGTCGACGATTGCCTCCACGCTGCCGGCGCTGCCGGGCAATCGCAAGATCGAGCGCGCGATCGAACGCACGCGCGCGCTGATACGTGATGCGAATCTGGATGTACTGCTCGCCACCGAAGGCCAATTGCCGCAGTTGATGGACGAAATCCAAATCGGCCTCGGCGAACTTCACGGCGCGCTGGCGCAGACCTATTTCAGCAGCAATACCTGAAACGCCGGCATCGCTTGAACGGTGGCGAACCTGCGTTGCACTCGGATTTCGGCTGGACTCGGCGCAGTGTGGAGTCGCGCGCAGTCGCCGCAACCGCGCGTTCAAACGCACGCATTAAACGCAGACCTCAAACGCGCGCTACTTCATCCGTATGCGCATCCGGCTCGATCGAACTGCCGTCGTTGAAGCGCATCGATTGCGTCTGCCCGACCGAGGTCATCGACGGATTCGGATCGGCACTGGCGTCTCCGTGCAAGGGCAGCGAACGCTGCTGTTCCCAATCGAATTTGGGCAGGCTGCGAATGGCGTTTTCCAGCATCAGTGACCAGGTTTCCTTCAGCTTGGCGTAATACGGCGTGTCGAGATCGAGCCGCAGCGAATGATCGATCTTCAACGAGCCCCGCGGCAGCAAGGCCAGATCCACCGGCGGTCCGCAGGAAATGTTCGAGCGCATGGTGGAATCCAGCGATACCAGCGCACAGCGCGCGGCGTCTTCGAGCTTCACATGCGGGCGCACGAAGCGATCCAGAATCGGCTTGCCGTACTTGGTTTCGCCGATCTGCAGGAACGGTGTTTCCGGACTCGCCGCGATGCAGTTGCCAAGCGAATAGATCAGATAAATCGCCGGATCTTCGCCCTTGATCTGGCCGCCGAGAATCAGCGTGGTTTCGACATTGACGCGCTGCTCGCGACTTTTTTCCTCAACCTGCTTCTGCGCCCGCACCGAAAGCTGGCCGAGATAATCGGCCGCATCGAACATGTGCCGGATGGTGCGCAAACTGACCTTCGCATCCGGGTCGTCGATTTCGCGCTGCGCCTGCGCCAGGATGTATTGCGTGGTGGCGAGATTGCCGGCCGAAAGCACCACGAATACCCGGTCGCCCGGAAATTCGAAGACGTGCATCTTGTTGTAGGTGCGCACATCGTCGACGCCGGCGCTGGTCCGCGTATCCGCTGCGAATACCAGACCTTCGGCCACTTTAATCGCTACGCAATAAGTCATCTTCGGGTTAAGTTGTGCTGCCAGTTCATGGCGCGGCGCGCATCCGGAATTGCGCCTCCCGAATCGGGCGATCGCAGCTTTTCAAACGACATTGTAGGAGGCTTGTTCCTGCGGCGGGAGACCGCGATCGACGCCAGCGGATGAGGACGGTTCGGTGGCGAAGTGAAAGCATAAGCTGTGCCTATCAACGGCTTGTTGCGGTCTCATGGAGCGTGCGAGACTGCAAGGCAAGGAGAAAGTATGCGCGAAAAACAAATCGAATTCTTTTGGGATGCGGCCAGCCCTTATTCCTACCTCGCGGCTACCCGGATCGAAGCGCTCGCCGCGCGCAGTGGCGCGACGGTGCTGTGGAAACCGTTCCTGCTCGGCAAGGCGTTCGAGGCCAGCGGCAATCGCATGCCGGCGAGCGTGCCGGCCAAGGCAAAATATATGTCGGCGGATCTGCAATTGTGGGCGCGGTACTACCGCGAGCCGCTGAATTTTCCGAAATTATTTCCGATCAACAGCGTGCTGCCTTTGCGCTGCGCCTGTGCGGCCGAAGCGCTCGGCGATCAAGCCAAATTCGCGCTGGCCGTGCTGCGCGCGTATTGGGTGGATGGCGCCGATATCACGCAGCCGCAGGCGATTGAAACGGCCGCAGATAATGCCGGTCTGGACGGCGCGCTGCTGCTGCAACACTCGCAAACCCAAGCCGCGAAAGATTTGCTGCGTGCGAATACCGACGACGCGATCCGGCGCGATGTTTTTGGTGCGCCGACGTTCTTCGTCGGCGAGACCATGTTCTGGGGTAACGATCGGATGGCCTTGCTGGAAACCGTTCTCGCCGACCAACTTCCAGCATGAGCGAACGCGCCTGCGTTTCGCGCTCCGATTTCATCAACGTCCGCGGGCTGCGCTATCACGTTCGCCGCTGGAGTAACGCTGCGGGCAAGTCTTCGCGCGCCCCCGAAATTGGCGCTGGAACTGGCGTTGCGACACCACCGAAATTATTCCTGTGCCACGGCTGGCTCGATGTCAGCGGCACCTTCGATCCACTGGTGCAAACGCTGCTGGCGGCGTGCGCCACACCGCTCGAAGTGCTGGCGCCGGACTGGCGCGGCTTCGGCCACACCGCATGGCCGCAGGATGGCTATTGGTTCTACGATTACGTGGCCGATCTCGAAGCCATCATCGACCACTATTCGCCGGAGACGCCGGTGTTGCTGGTCGGGCACAGCATGGGCGGGCAGGCGGCGAGTTTATACGCGGGCTTGCGGCCGCGGCGCGTGCAGCAATTGGTGCTGCTCGATTCGCTTTTCCTGCCGGATATGGCGCCTGAACGCGCGCCCACGCGGTTCCGCAAATGGCTCGATCAACTGCGCGATCCGCCCACGCAGAAAACCTACGGCTCGTTCGAGGAACTCGCCAGGCGCGTGCGGATTTCGCATCCGCGCCTGACGCCGGAACGCGCACTGTTCATCGCGCATTGCTGGGGCCGCGAAGATGGCCACGGCCGCATTCTGCTGTGCGCCGACCCGAAGCATCGGCTCAGCGGACCGGGTCTGTATCATGCCGCGGAATCGGAGAGCGTCTGGCGCGAAGTGCTGGCGCCGACCTTGTTCATCGATTCCGGCGAGTCCGAATTCGCCAGCAGCATCAGTGCCGGAGAAATGGCGCAACGCCGCGGCTGCTTCCGCGATCACCGGCAAATGCGCATTGAAGGCGCCGGTCACATGCTGCATTTCGATGCGCCGGAAGCCACTGCGTGCGCCATCGCTGCGTTTCTGCAGCCGCAGCTGTCGGCGGGTTTCGTGAGTGATACGTGATGCCGGGTAAGTTGTTGGATGATCGCCTCATGAACGCGATGAACGCGCCGAGCGCAGGGATCACCGCCTTCAATCGCGTCGACCATTCGCTGCGCTTAATCTATTCCGCATGCGTTTGAATCCCAGCCAATTACCGGCCTCGTTGAAGCAACGTCTATTACCGGTGTATCTGGTCGCCGGCGAAGAATTGCTGCTGATGCAGGAAGCGCTCGATGCGATTCGCGCCTGCGCGCGCGCGCAGGGATTCATCGAACGCGAAGTGCTCGATGTCGAACGCGGCTTCGACTGGCAGCGCCTGATCGACAGCTGCAATGCGATGTCGCTGTTCGCCGAAAAACGCATCGTCGAGGTACGCGCGAGTGGTGCGATCGATACCGCCGGTGCGGCTGCTTTGAGTGCCTTGGCGAAGAAGCCGCCGCCGGATGTGCTGCTGATCGTCAGCGCCGGCAAGATCGAATGGCGCGCGCGCAGCAGCGGCTGGTTCGCGGCACTCGAAAACGCAGGTGCCAGCTTGTATGTCGAACGCCTGCGGCCGCAGGAATTGCCCGGCTGGATCGAACAGCGTTTGCGCCAGGCCGGCGTGCAGGCGAATGCCGATGCCGCGCGGCGGCTCGCGCAGTTGACCGAAGGCAATCTGCTCGCCACTGCGCAGGAAATCAGCAAGCTGGCCTTGCTGTATCCCGGCGCTAAAGTCGGGCTGGAACAGATCGAGGCTGCCGTGGCGGATTCCGCACATTACGAGGTTTACGACTGGATCAACAAGGTCTTCGCAGGCGATGCCGCCGGTTCCGTGCGTGGGCTGGAGCGCTTGCGCGATGAAGGCGTGGAAATCCCCGCAATACTCGGCGCGCTGGTGTTCGATCTGCGCAAGCTGATCGTCGCCGCCTCGATCTTCGCGCGCAGCCACAACGCCGAAGCTGCGGTGGATGCCGCCGGCGTGTTCAAGCCGCGTAAGGATGTTTTCGTACGCGCCACGGCACGCATCAAACCGGCGCAGGCACGCGATGCCTTGCGCCTGTGCGCGCGCATCGACCTGCTGTTCAAGTCCACCGGCATGGCCGCAGCGGCGTGGGAAGAGTTGCTAACATGGGCGCTGAGCGCCTCCGGCGCCGAAATTTTGGCGGCGAAACGGGTTTCGGGCGGATTCAATTCCGGCTTCAATTCAACGGCAAGAGCATGACGGCAGCGAGCATTCAGCGGGATAGCGTGAACGCAAAAACGGCGCGGAAATCCAGCGTCGCCGATATCATGCGCGAGATTGGTGAACGCGCACGCAAGGCTTCGCGCGCAGTCGCCCGCGCCAGCACCGGCGAGAAAAATGCTGCGTTGTTTGCGCTCGCCGATATCCTCGAAGCGCAGGCCGGTTCGATTCTCGAAGCGAATGCGCAGGACCTTCGCGCCGCCGTCTCAGCGCAGCTCGAAGCGGCCTTGCTCGACCGGCTCGAACTCAACAAGAATCGCGTCGCTGCGATGGCCGACGGCGTGCGCCAAGTCGCGGCCTTGCCGGACCCGATCGGCGAAATGTTCGATCTGAAAATGCGGCCGTCCGGAATCCAGGTCGGCCGCATGCGCGTGCCGCTGGGCGTGGTCGGCATCATCTACGAATCGCGCCCGAACGTGACGGCCGACGCTGCGTCGCTGTGCCTGAAATCCGGCAATGCCTGCGTGCTGCGCGGCGGCTCCGAAGCGCAGGCCTCGAATCAGGCGATCGCGCGCTGCATCGCCGCCGCCTTGCGTCAGGCGCAGCTGCCGGAAGATGCCGTGCAAGTGGTCGAGACCACCGATCGCGCCGCGGTCGGCAGCCTGCTGACGATGCCGCAATACATCGACGTGGTGATCCCGCGCGGCGGCAAGGGTCTGGTGGCGTTTGTCAGCGAACATGCGCGCGTGCCGGTGATCAAGCACCTCGACGGCAACTGCCATGTTTACATCGATGACAGTGCGGATTTCGACAAAGCCATCGCCATCGCGGTGAACGCGAAAACGCAGCGCTACGGCACCTGCAACACGATGGAGACCTTGCTCGTCGCGGCGTCCATCGCCGAAAAAATTCTGCCGGAACTCGGCCGCATTTACGCCGGACACAATGTGGAAATCCGTGGCTGCGCGCGCACCCGAAAAATTCTGCCGCAAGCCAAGCCTGCGACAGCGGAAGACTGGGATACCGAATATCTCGCGCCGATTCTGGCGATCAAGGTCGTCGACAATTTCGACGAGGCGATCGAACACATCGCGCGTCACGGTTCGCAGCATACCGACAGCATCGTCACCGAAAATTTCACGCTGGCGCGGCGCTTTCTGCGCGAGGTCGATTCGAGTTCGGTCATGGTCAACGCCAGTACACGCTTCGCCGATGGCTACGAATATGGGCTCGGCGCGGAGATCGGCATCAGCACCGATAAATTCCATGCGCGCGGGCCGGTCGGGCTGGAAGGCTTGACCTCGGCCAAGTGGGTCGTGCTGGGTGACGGACACGTCCGCTGATCGCCAGCCGATGAGCATTGCGTGGAGGATGGCGCGCTGAGCGCGAACTCCGCCGCGCCGGAAGCCGCCAGGCCAGCGACCGACGCCGCCATCGGCATTTTCGGCGGCACCTTCGCGCCGATCCATCACGGCCATCTGCGGCTGGCTCTGGAATTGCGCGAGCGCCTTGGGTTGTCGCAGGTGTTGATCGTCCCCGCGGCCCAGCCGCCGCATCGGCTGGCGCCGGAAATTTCAGCGGCGCGGCGTTTGTCGTGGGCGCGATTGGCGATCGGCAGCGAGCCTGCGCTGGCGGTGGACGATCGGGAACTGCGCCGCGAAGGTCCGTCGTACACCTTCGACACGCTGCAGGAATTGCGGTACGAGCACGGCGCGAACAAACCGCTGGTGCTGCTGCTAGGCGACGACGCCGCCAATCAGTTGCACAGCTGGCATCGCTGGCGCGAACTGTTCGAGCTGGCGCATCTGGTGTTCGTCGAACGGCCTTACGAACCGCCCGCGCCGGCGCGCGAACTCACCGCGTTTCTGCGCGGCCGCCGCGCGCTCGGTGTCGCAGAGCTGCAATCGCGCCCGGCCGGGCTGTGGTTCGCCGCCAGCATTCCGCCGCTGGCGATTTCCGCCACCCGCATCCGTCAGTTGCTCGCCGCCGGCCGCAGCATCCGCGGCCTGGTGCCGGATGCCGTTATCGAATCTCTCACCACCGAAGACATCCGCGCCCTGACACATGACGAAGACCCCGCCCAAGACTGAATCGAAAAGCCCCGCAAAATCGGCCGCTGCGCCGCGCAAGCCGGCCCGCAAAGTTGCGATTAAAGCACTGCCGAAATCCGCCCCCAAATCTGCGCTGAAATCCGCCGGAAAATCCGCAGCGCTCGGCAAGCGGCAGGAAGCCGTGCGCAAAGCCGCGCCGGATAGCGCAAAGAAAGTCGCTGCGCGAAAAGCCAGCGCCAAAACCGCTGCGCCGAAAAAGGCGGGCGCGAAAGCCGCCAGCGATCCCGCGCTGACCAAACTGGTACTCGGCGCGCTGGAAGATCTGAAAGCCGTGGATATCAAAGTGCTCGACGTGCGCGATCTCACCGTGATCACCGACACCATGGTGATCTGCACCGGCACCTCCAATCGGCACGTCAAATCGCTCGCGCAGAACGTGCTCGACGAAGCCCGCGCCAAAGGCTTTCGCCCGATCGGCGTCGAAGGCCTGGCCGAAGGCGAGTGGGTACTGGTCAATCTCAATGGCGTGCTGGTGCATGTGATGCAACTGCAAACGCGCGCGTTTTATCAACTCGAAAAACTCTGGGATCTGGGCCAGATTTCTGAATCGCGGAATTTGATCTAGCCGCGTTTTGAAGATGAACACTGCCGTCTGCGTGCTGCCTCATCAGTTGCACGCGATCCTCTATGGGCACTTGGGCTTATTGCGCAAATTCAAATCGAAGGCCGAGACAATGTCCCGGTCCAAAGGAACTAGCGTAAATGAACAGATCAAAGGCGAAAAAATATCAGCTCGAAATAGCAATCGCTGCTTCGCCATTTTCATTTTTATCCTTACGTGCCTGTTCACGATACCCGCGCACGCAGGCCCAGCCTTAGATGCGTATGCCCAAGCGCGCATGCAATGCGATGCCGATTACAGGGCCAAGGAGTCAGAGCCAATGTATCGCGTGGTCCATCCATTTGCCAAAAGTCCCGCCAGACAACTAAATGATTGCGTGCAAGATGCGACTATGCGACTGGCTCCAGCAATGAACGAAGAATATAAAGACCAGCAACTCGCTGCGTATCAAGCAAACCTGAGGATAGAGAACGAACGACGTGCCGCTGCGGAAGCAGCAGCTGTAGAGCAGCAAGCCCGCGAAAACGCTCTTGAAAGTGCGCGTGTAGGTCGTGAGCGTGACTTGCAGACGTGCTTATCCTCTGCAGAAAACAGACGCCGAGATGAAGCCATTCGAGTTCAAACTGTTATCCAAATGATCACTTTTGGCCAGCAACTTCTCGATCACGACGAAGAAGTTGAAAAAGAATCTGGGACGATGAGTTTGAGTATCCGCCATAACGCAGGCGAAGAAATTGTGGCGGGCCGACAACTAGTTAAAGAAGCGTTTAGTAGCTACAAAGCGCTAGGCGGAACTGAGTTATCTCCGGAATATGTTCAATTGGTGTCTGATCCTTGCGCTCGATATCGTGAGCGGGTTTAGCGAGCGCAGCCTGAGCATTCGTAGGGTGGCGCTGAACGAAGTGAAGCCCACGCTGACAGCTTGATCTTCTTATTCAGCAGAGAAAAGTACCTTAATCCCCTAAAGCGGGGTTTGTTTTTCTCCCTTAGCTCGGTAGGCAGCGACATCGCCGACCTGCAAGCGCGCGGCGCGCGAGGCAAAAAGTGTTGTGCGCAGGCTCAGAGCCTTGCACGCCGGGCTTTTTGCCTTGCGGCCGGGGTTCCGAGCCCGGCTGGCGAGGCTATTTGGCTGGCTCGCCGGGAAAAAAGCCTCGTCGTCCGGGCTAAAAGCCTGCGCCGGATGGGACAATATACCGCCCTTCAATCCAGCCCTTTGCCGGACTAGCCGTCATCCCCCATGCGAATCCGCCTGATCGCCATCGGTACCCGTATGCCGGCGTGGATTGAAGCCGGCTTCGCGGATTACGCGCAGCGGTTGCCGCGCGAGCTGAAGCTGGAGCTGGTGGAGATTGCGGTGGAGCATCGCGGCAAGAACGCGGATATCGCCCGGCTGCGCGAGGCCGAGGGCGAGAGGCTGTTGAAAGCGGCGGGCCGCGAGGCGCGGCTGATCGCGTTCGACGAACGCGGCGAGTCGCTGGATACGCAGGCGTGGTCGAAAGCCTTGCAGGGCTGGATGCAGGATGGCCGCGAGGTTTGCCTGCTGATCGGCGGCCCGGATGGTCATGCGCCCGCGGTGCTGGCGGCGGCGCAGGCGCGCTGGTCGCTGTCGAAACTGACGTTCCCGCATGCGCTGGTGCGCGTGTTGATCGCCGAGCAGTTGTATCGCGCGCACAGCCTGCTGGTGAATCATCCTTATCACCGGGCTTAGGGAACGCTGAACAAGCGGCTGCGCTTGAAATTTTGCACCCGGCGGTGTAACCAATCCTCACCGATACCCACATCGGCTACGGTTGCGGTGCTCCGGCAGGTCGCAAGCTTTCTCCGCTCGCTCGCTTCTTCAGAGTTTCCTGGCGCTGCCATCCTTGCCCGGCCCGGCTGGCGCGGGGACAATACGCGCCCTTCAAGCTTTACGCCGCCGAGCCGCGACCATGCCCAGCCGTTTCGATTTCGCCAACGCCATCCGCGCCCTTGCGATGGATGCCGTTCAAGCCGCCACCTGCGGTCATCCTGGTGCGCCGATGGGCATGGCCGATATCGCCGAAGTGCTGTGGAACGATTATCTGAGCCACGATCCGAATGATCCGAAGTGGATCAACCGCGATCGCTTTGTGCTGTCGAATGGCCACGGCTCCATGCTGCTGTATGCGCTGCTGCATTTATCCGGCTACGACCTGCCGATGGAGCAGCTGAAGAATTTCCGCCAGCTACATTCCAAAACGGCAGGGCATCCGGAAGTGGGCCACACGCCGGGTGTGGAAACTACCACCGGCCCGCTCGGGCAGGGACTGGCGAATGCGGTGGGCATGGCGATCGCGGAGCGTCTGCTGGCGTCCGAATTCAACCGCGATGGTCTGGATGTGGTCGATCATTACACCTACGTTTTTGCCGGCGACGGCTGCCTGATGGAAGGCATCTCGCACGAGGCCTGTTCGCTCGCCGGCACGCTCGGCCTCGGCAAGCTGATCGTGTTTTACGACGACAACAATATTTCGATCGACGGCGATGTGAAGGGCTGGTTCCGCGACGACACGCCGATGCGTTTCGAGGCTTACGGCTGGCAGGTGGTGCGCAAGGTCAACGGCCACGATCCGCTCGAAATCAAGACGGCGATCGAAACCGCGCGCGCGCAATCATCAAAACTCGGGGCGCAGCCGACGCTGATCTGCTGCAAGACCGTGATCGGCTTCGGCGCGCCGAACAGGCAGGGCACGGCGAAGGCGCATGGCGCCGCGCTCGGCGAAGCGGAAATCGCCGCCGCGCGCGAAAAACTCGGCTGGCCGCATGCGCCGTTCGTGGTGCCGGAAGAGATCTACGCTGGCTGGAATGCGCGCGATAAAGGCCAGGCGCGCAGTGCCGCCTGGAATACCTTGTTCGAGCAATACGCCGTGCAATTTCCGCAGGAAGCGGCCGAACTGAAGCGTCGCAGCCGCGGCGAATTGCCGGCCGATTGGCCGGCGACGATCGAGCAAGTCATCAGCGCCAATCTGCCTGCCGGCAAGCCGGTGGCGACGCGCAAGAGTTCGGAAGCCGTGCTCAACGCGATCGCGCCGAAGCTGCCGGAGTTGGTCGGCGGTTCGGCCGATCTCACCGAATCCAACAACACCATCTGGCACGGCGCCAAAACGGTCGCGCCGGGCTCGCTCAGCGGCAATTACATTTCCTGGGGCGTGCGCGAATTCGGCATGGCCGCGGCGATGAACGGCATCGCGCTGCACGGCGGGCTGATTCCGTTCGGCGGCACTTTCCTGGTGTTTTCGGATTACGCGCGCAATGCGGTGCGTATGTCCGCGTTGATGCGCACGCGGGTGATTTATGTGTTCTCGCACGATTCCATCGGCCTCGGCGAAGATGGTCCGACGCATCAGCCGGTCGAGCATTTATCTTCGCTCCGCTTGATTCCACATCTGCATGTCTGGCGTCCGGCGGATGCGTTTGAAACCGCGGTGGCGTGGAAAGCCGCACTCGAAACCGCCGACGGCCCGAGCGTGCTGGCGCTGTCGCGGCAAAATCTGGCGCCGCAAGCGCACGAGGCAGCACATGCGGAGTCGGCCGCGCGCGGCGGCTATGTGCTGTGGCAGCCGCAAGCCGCGGCTGAGCCGGAAGCGATCGTCATCGCCACCGGTTCGGAAGTGGAGCTCGCAGTGAAAGCAGCGCAGGAACTGGCGCAGGCCGGGCGTTTCGTGCGCGTGGTTTCGATGCCTTGCGTGGAAGTTTTCGCCGCGCAATCGGCCGAGTATCGGGAGCAGGTTCTGCCGGCTGCGGTGACGCGGCGGCTGGCGGTCGAAGCCGGCGTGACTGCGCTGTGGCGCGGCTGGGTCGGCTCGGCGGGCGACGTGCTCGGCGTCGACGATTTCGGCGCATCCGCACCGGCGCCGAAGCTGTTCGAGCACTTCGGTATCACCGTGGCCGGTGTTCGTGCGCGTTTGACTGCGCTGCTCGGATAGACCCAAGTCAAACGCATAGCCAGCGGCGAGATCGTTTTGCACTGACGATCGATCGTTTGCACCGCCGATCGGCCGCCGCCTTGCCCGACGCTGCCCGCGCTGGTTAGTATTCGGTATTCCGACGGATCGCCCCGATGTGGTAAGCATCTTGCTACCACTAGCGTTCGCGTTTGTCGCAACCCTTTTGGAGTTTTTCGTGGACCCTACTTCCGTTATCAATCCGGCTGACCTGTCGATTCAGCACCTGATTACCCAAGCCGACCCTGTCGTTAAAGTGGTTTTAATCTTCTTGGCGCTCTTTTCGGTTTTATGCTGGTCGATCATGTTTGAAAAGTTTGGTCAGCTGATGAAAGCGCTGAAAGCCGCAACCCGTCTCGAAAACACGCTCGAATCGGGCACGCTCGAAGACATGATCAATTATTCGGACAAGCATCCGCTGGCAGATGTGATCGCCGCCGGCAACGCCGAATGGCGCGAAGGCGCGGGCGAGCATCAGCAGGAATCGCTGCACGAAGTGCGCGAGCGCATCGAGCATTCGATGCGCTTGCAGCTGTCGGTGGAAATGCGCCGCGTCAACAAGCGTCTGCCGTTTCTGGCAACGGTGGGCTCTTCGGCGCCATTCATCGGCCTGTTCGGCACCGTGTGGGGCATCATGAACACCTTCACCGGCATCGCCGCCGCGCACGACACC
>CAJCJH010000099.1 GCA_903970615.1 Rhodospirillales bacterium | reverse complement strand
GCGATTATCCCGGGCTGGTGGCTTTTCTTGCCAGCGACGATGCGGCTTTCATGACCGGCCAGACCATCAGTGTCTCAGGTGGCTTGACCATGCACGGCTGAGCGGCATCGCTAACATTTGCGTCGTCATCAATCCCATTTCATTACCAGCTTTCGGAGCACGCGGCATGAGTGAATATAAGGACATTACTTACGAAGTCGGCGCCAACGCCGTGCGCATCACCATCAATCGTCCAGAAGTTTTCAATGCGTTCCGCACGCAGACGGTCGAGGAGCTGATCCTCGCGTTCCGCGCGGCGGACGAAGAAAAATCGGTGAATTCCGTGATCTTCGGCGGCGCTGGCGACAAAGCCTTCTGTACCGGCGGCGATCAGAAAGTGCATCTGTCCGAAGATGGCCTCTACGGCCCGCGCGGCTTGGTCGGTCTGCCGATCGAAGAACTGCACAGCGCGATCCGCGATTGCCGCAAGGTCGTCATCGCGCGCGTGCAGGGTTTCGCCATCGGCGGAGGCAATGTGTTCGTCACGATCAGCGATCTGGCGATCGCTTCCGAGAAGGCGCAGCTCGGCCAGGTCGGGCCGAAGGTCGGCTCGGTCGATCCAGGCTTCGGCACCGCCTATCTCGCTCGCACCATCGGCGAGAAGAAGGCGCGCGAAGTCTGGTTCCTGTGTCGCCGCTATAAGGCGCAGGAAGCACTCGAAATGGGCCTCGTCAACAAGGTCGTGCCGCACGATGAACTCGACGCCGAATGCGAAGCCTGGGCGGCGGAAATCAATGCGCTCTCGCCCACCGCCATCGCCATCGCCAAGCGTTCGTTCAATGCTGATAGCGAGAACATCCGCGGTCTTAGTTTCCTGGGTATTGCCGCAGTCAAGGGCTATTACCAGAGCGAAGAATCCAGGGAAGGCGTGCGCGCGTTCAACGAAAAGCGCAAGCCGGATTTCAAGAAATTTGCCTGATCGGCGCTGCGGGAGCGCGACGCTCCCGCGGTTTTTACACCGGTTGCTGCGAGCCGATTGCCGGGAGCGCTTGCCTGAACTTCTGCGCGGCGTTTTCTGCTGAAACATCCCTTCCGAAAAGTTATCGACCCCGAACCCGCGATGACCGACCACAACATCCGCACTGAACTCGACGCCGACGGCGTTCTGCTCGCCACCATCGACATGCCGGGCCGCACGATGAACGTGTTTTCGGCCGAGATGATGGCCTCGCTCGAAGCGTTGATGAATCGTGTGGATGCCGACGATGCGATCAAAAGCGTCGTGCTGACTTCCGGCAAACCTGCCTTCATCGCCGGCGCCGATCTCGACATGATTCGCATGTTCACCGAACGCGCACGCACGGGTTCTACCGCCGAGCTACATGAATTATTCGGCCATCTCGGCCGGCTGTTCCGGCGGCTTGAATTGAGCCGAAAAACTTACGTCGCCGCCATCAACGGGCTAGCGCTCGGCGGTGGTCTGGAGGTTTCGCTGGCCTGCCATCAGCGGGTCGCCGCAAACGACGAAAAAGCTGTGCAGCTGGGTCTGCCCGAAATCAAGCTCGGCCTGTTGCCGGGCGCGGGCGGTACGCAACGCCTGCCGCGTTTGATCGGCGCCGCCAAGGGTCTGGAAATGCTGTTGACTGGCGAGCCGATCGGTCCGCAGGCGGCACTTGAACTGGGTCTGGTGGATGAAATTGCAGCACCTGCGGATTTGACTGCCGCCGCCAAACGTCGCGCGAAGTTGTCTTCCAAACCGCAGGCACCGTGGGATCGCGCGGGTTTCAAGACCGCGTCAAAACCGTTTGATTTCGGCAGCAAAAACGCGTTCGCCGATATCGCTCAAGCGGTCGGCATCAGCGATTATCAGCTGAAGTATTACCCGGCCTACAACGCCATCATGGATTGCGTGGTCAGCGGCTGGCAGTTGCCGATGACCGATGCGAGCCGCCGCGAAATGGATATTTTTGTCGAGCTGATGCGCGATCCCGTGGCCGGCAACATGGTTCGCACGCTGTTCCTGAATCGCCAGAAAGCCAGCAAACTCGGCCTGCTGAAACCGGACAGTATTTATGCCGCCGGCAGCAGCGCGCTGCTGCCGCGCGTGAAAGCCGCACGCGATCAAGCGCAGACGCAGGGCTTGAGCGAAGATGAGCTTGTGCTGGCGGCCGTGCTTGCAAGCTTGCAGGTCTGGGCCGAAGGCGCGGCCGGACAAGCGGAATTGGCCGATGTCGCCGTGGTCAACGCCGGGCTGATTCCGGCCTACACCGGCGGCCCGTTCACCTGTTTGCAGCAGCAGGGCGATGCCGCGATCCGCCGGGCGATTGCGGCATCGCGCGTCGCCGATGCCGCAGCTTCTTTGCCGCTGATCGAGCGCTATTTCGCGGCCAGCGAAGCGGTTCCGGCTTGACGCTGATTCAGCTTGACTTCGGACTACCCGTCGAACATCAACCCAGATTTTTGCGACAATTCTCGCTGGCGATTCATTGACCGCGAAGCGCGGCCACTCGCATTGACGAGACGGTTACGGAAAAAGTCTGGGCATGAATACAGCGCGGGATCACGCAGCCGTTAGTGATGAGCAGCCTGTAGCGATGAAATTGCCGGTTACGAGTCGGCGCTCGTCGCGCGTCAGCATCATTCCCGATCATCTGGCACTCACGGCTCGCGCCTGACCTCGACATGCCATCTCATCCAAGCGTTGAGCAAGTCGTCGCCGGGCTTAGGCCGGGCATGACGGTTTTCGTACCCGGCCTTTCCGGCGAGAGCGCAGCGTTTTATCAAGCCTTGCAAGCCGATCCCGAACGCGCCGCTGGCGTGCGCTTCACCGGCCTGCATTTTCCCGGCATCAATCGCAACGATTATCTGGCGCTGCATTCACTCGCGCGGCAGCGTGGCTACGTGATGATGCCGGGCCTGCGCGCGGGCTTTGTCGATGGCCGCGCGGAGTTGCTGCAGTTGGATTATCCAGGCATCTTCCGCGATCTCGCCGATTGCGTGGACGTGGATCTGGCAATAGCACAAGTCAGCCCGCCCGATGAGCAGGGTCGGTGCAGCCTCGGCGCGGCTCACGATTTTCATGCGGCGATCTGGCATAAGGCGCGCCGCCGCGTTGCGCACATCAATCCGCGCATGCCGCGCACGCGTGGTTCGTTCGCCATCCGCTACGACGAACTCGACGCGGTTTTCGAGGCGGATTCCGCATTGCTGCATTACGACGGCGGCGCTGCGAACGATGCGACGATCGCGCATGCCGCACTCGTCGCCAGCCTGGTGCGCGACGGCGATACGCTGGAATTCGGCGTCGGCAAATTGCCGGGCGCGATTCTGAATGCGCTGTCCAGCCACAAAAATCTGCGCGTCTGGTCCGGCATGGTGACGGCACCGGTCGCCAAGTTGGTCGATGCCGGCGTGATCGCTGCGCAAGGCGCGATCGACGCCGGAGTCGCGTTGGGCGATAGCGCTTTTTATGAGCGCATCGCCAAGGATTCCGCGTTCTTTTTCCGGCCAGTGAGTGAAACGCATGACGTTCGCCGGCTGGCGGCGATCGATAATTTCTGCGCGATCAACTCGGCGGTCGAGGTCGATCTTTTCGGCCAGGTCAACGCCGATTCGCTCGGTGGAAAATTACTCGCCGGCGTAGGCGGTTTGCCTGCGTTCGCGGCCGGCGCGCTGCTATCGCCCGCGGGCCGTTCGATCATCGCCTTGCCCGCTGCCACCGACGATGGCCGCCACAGCCGCATCGTCGCGGCATTCAATCGCGGGCTGGTGGCGCTGCCGCGTCATGCGGCGGATTTCATCGTCACCGAGCACGGCATTGCTGCACTGCGCGGCCTCGGCATACATCAACGCGCGGAAGCGCTGATCGCCATCGCCGCACCCGCGTTTCGAGCACAGCTTGCCGCCGAATGGGCGGAAATCGCGCGACGTCTTTAGCTGCATTTCGCGCCTTCAGCGAACGAGGAATTCATCGGCATTACGCATCGACGTGGGACGGCGCCGATGCCAGGATCAGCAATCTTGGTTTGATACCATACGATATAATTCAGCTGAATTTGAGCGGCATTCAAACGGGACAGCACCATGGACGACAGCGGCGCACCGGCAATTCTGAAGACTCCTTACAAGGCCACTCACAAGGTGCGCTTTGTGACTGCGACCTCGCTGTTCGATGGGCACGATGCCTCCGTGAACATCATGCGCCGCATCCTGCAATCGTCCGGCGCGGAGGTGATCCATCTCGGCCACAATCGTTCGGTCGCGGAAATCGTCAACGCCGCGTTGCAGGAAGATGTGCAGGGCGTTGCGATCACTTCGTATCAAGGCGGTCATGTCGAATTTTTCAAGTACATGATTGATCTGCTGCGCCAGAACGGCGGCGAGAATGTGAAGGTGTTCGGCGGCGGCGGCGGCGTTATCGTCGCTTCCGAAATCAAGGAACTGATGGACTACGGCGTAACCCGGCTGTATTCGCCGGAAGACGGTGCCAAGCTCGGCTTGCAGGGCATGATCGACGATGTGATCCGTAACAGCGATTACGATCTTTGCAAGCTGGCGCCGAGCGAAGCGAACGCGCTCGATGCGCTGCATTCAGGTGACCGCCGGCAACTCGCGCATGTCATTACTGCAATCGAAAACGGCGGCTATGAACAGAACACGCGCAGCGCGCTGATCGAAGCCGCAAAGAGCGTGAAGACGCCAGTGCTCGGCATCACCGGCACCGGCGGCGCGGGGAAATCCTCGCTTACGGATGAACTGATCCTGCGCCTGCGGCTGGATCAGGAAGACTCTTTACGGGTGGCGATCATTTCGATCGACCCTTCGCGCAAGCGCACCGGCGGCGCTTTGCTGGGCGATCGTATCCGCATGAACGCGATCGAATCGCCGAACATTTTCATGCGCTCGCTGGCGACGCGCGATACCGGCAGCGAAATTTCCGCAGCGCTGCCGGATGTGCTGGCGGCCTGCAAACTCAGCGGTTTCGATCTCATCATCGTCGAGACTTCCGGCATCGGCCAAGGCGATGCGGCGATCGTGCCGTTCGTCGACACTTCGCTGTATGTGATGACGCCGGAATTCGGCGCGGCCTCGCAGCTGGAGAAGATCGACATGCTCGACTTCGCCGATTTCGTCGCCATCAACAAATTCGATCGCAAGGGCGCGGAAGATGCGCTGCGCGATGTCAGCAAACAGTATCAGCGCAACCGCGAGCTGTTCATGCAGGCGCCGAATACGATGCCGGTTTACGGCACGATGGCGTCGCGTTTCAACGACGATGGCGTCACGGCCTTGTATCAGGCGCTGCTCGCCGACCTGCACGAAAAAGGCCTGAAAACGAAGTCCAGCGCGCTGCCGAAAGTCAGCGTGAAAGCTTCCACCATCGGCCGCGCGATCGTGCCGCCGGAGCGTGTTCGCTATCTCGCCGAAATCGCCGAGAACGTGCGCGGCTATCATAAGGAAGTGCTGCGCCAGAGCCGGGTCGCGCGCGAGCGCCAGAGCTTGCGGATTGCGAAGGCACTGTTCGAGAAAAGTGGTGCTCCGGTTGCGGGCTTCGATGAACTCGTCTCCGCGAAAGATGGCGAACTCACCGCACAGGCGCGCGAACTGCTCGCGCAATGGCCGACGCTGCAAAAGCAATACGCCGGCGATGTACAGGTGACCAAGGTGCGCGACAAGGAACTGCGCACCAACCTGACTTCGGAATCGCTCTCCGGCACCAAGATTCGCAAGGTTGCTTTGCCGCGTTTCGAGGACGACGGCGAGACGCTGAAATTCCTGATGAAGGAAAATCTGCCGGGCTATTTTCCGTATGCCGCCGGCGTATTTCCGTTCAAGCGCGAAGGCGAAGACCCGACGCGCATGTTCGCCGGTGAAGGTGATGCCTTCCGCACTAATCGCCGCTTCAAGCGCGTCTCCGAAGGCATGCCGGCGCATCGTCTTTCGACCGCGTTCGACTCGGTTACGCTGTATGGCTGGGACCCGGATCTGCGGCCGGATATTTACGGCAAGGTCGGTAATTCCGGCGTGTCGATCGCCACACTCGAAGACATGAAAGTGCTGTATTCCGGCTTCGATCTTTGCGCACCGACCACTTCCGTTTCGATGACGATCAACGGCCCGGCGCCGATGATTCTGGCGATGTTCATGAACACCGCGATCGATCAGCAGGTCGATCGTTTCATCGAAGCCAATGGCCGCAAACCGAACGATGACGAATACCAGCAGCTGCGCGCGCGAACCTTGAGCACCGTGCGCGGCACTGTGCAGGCGGACATCCTGAAAGAAGATCAAGGCCAGAATACCTGCATCTTCTCTACGGAATTCGCGCTGAAGATGATGGGCGACATCCAGCAGTATTTTGTTGATCACAAGGTACAGAATTTCTATTCGGTTTCGATCTCGGGTTATCACATCGCTGAAGCCGGCGCGAACCCGATCAGCCAGCTCGCATTCACGCTTTCCAATGGCTTCACGTATGTCGAAAGCTATCTCGCACGTGGCATGCACATCGACGATTTCGCGCCGAACCTGAGCTTCTTTTTCTCGAACGGCATGGACCCGGAATACAGCGTGATCGGCCGCGTGGCGCGCCGTATCTGGGCGGTGGCGATGAAGAACAAATACGGCGCCAACGAACGCAGCCAGAAGCTGAAATATCATGTGCAGACTTCCGGCCGCTCGCTGCACGCGCAGGAAATGAATTTCAACGACATCCGCACCACCTTGCAGGCGCTGATCGCCATCAACGACAACTGTAATTCGCTGCACACGAATGCTTACGACGAAGCGATCACTACGCCGACCGAAGAAAGCGTGCGCCGCGCGATGGCGATCCAGCTCATCATCAACCGCGAGTTCGGCCTGGCGAAAAATGAGAACTCCCTGCAAGGCAGTTTCATCATCGACGAGCTGACCGATCTGGTCGAAGAAGCGGTGCTGCGCGAGTTCGAGGCGATCGCCGGCCGCGGCGGTGTTCTGGGTGCGATGGAGACCGGTTTCCAGCGCGGCAAGATTCAGGAAGAGAGCTTGTTTTACGAGCATAAAAAACATGACGGTTCGTTGCCGCTGATCGGCGTGAACACCTTCCGCAATCCGGCCGGCGACCAGACGACTCAGGAAATCGAACTGGCGCGTTCGACCGATGACGAAAAGCAGTCGCAGCTGAAACGACTGGCTGAATTCCATCAGCAGAATCATGCCGCCGCGCCGATGATGCTGAAAAACCTGAAGCAGACCGTGATCGAAAACGGCAATATGTTTGCGGTGCTGATGGACGCCGTTCGCTGCTGCTCACTCGGACAGATAACCCATGCCCTGTTTGAGGTCGGTGGCCGTTATCGTCGCAATATGTAATCTCTAATGTAATGACTTCCCGGTGACTCCTTTCGCGCTTGTTCTGCGGAAGTCATGCTCCTTTAATATCATTACTCATCACTCCTTTTCGGAATTCCCATGTCGTTACCTGAAGTCTTCATCGTCAGCGGCGCACGCACCGCGATCGGCACCTTTGGCGGCACGCTGAAAGATGTGCCGCTGAGCAGTCTGGCCACCATTCCGGTCCGCGCGGCAATCGAGCGCGCCGGGATTACGCCGGATCAGGTTGAGCATGTGGTGATGGGCAACGTGATTCCCACCGAACCGCGCGATGCGTATCTCGGCCGCGTTGCGGCGATGGATGCGGGTATTCCGAAAGAAGCGCCTGCGTTCAATGTGAACCGCCTGTGCGGTTCGGCCTTGCAGGCCATCGTGTCGGCGGCGCAGACCATTCTGCTCGGCGACGCCGGCATTGCGATCGGTGCGGGTGCTGAATCGATGAGCCGCGGCGCTTATCTGCTGCCGTCGCAGCGCTGGGGTGCGCGTATGGGCAATGCCGAAGTGCTCGATTACATGGTCAGCATTCTGCACGACCCGTTCCAGAATATTCACATGGGCGTGACCGCCGAGAATGTTGCCGCACGTTTCGGCATCAGCCGCGAAATGCAGGACGAACTCGCGCTGCAAAGCCAAAAAAATGCCGCGCGTGCAATCGCCGAAGGCCGCTTCAAGAGCCAGATTGTGCCGGTCGAAATCAAGACGCGCAAAGGCGTGATCCAGTTCGATACCGACGAAGGCGTGCGCGGCGAAACTTCGATCGAAGGTCTGGCGAAACTCAAGCCCGTGTTCAAGAAAGATGGCCTGGTCACCGCCGGCAATGCGTCTTCAATCAATGATGGTGCCGCGGCTGTGGTGCTGGCATCGGGCGAGAAAGTGAAGGCGCTGAATCTGAAGCCGCTGGCGCGCCTGGTGTCTTATGGACACGCCGGCGTCGAGCCTGCTTACATGGGCATCGGCCCGGTGCCGGCGACGAAGCTCGCGCTGCAACGCGCCGGGCTGACGGTGAAGGATCTCGACGTGATCGAATCCAACGAAGCCTTTGCCGCGCAGGCCTGTGCGGTGGGCCGCGAACTCGGTTTCGATCCTGCGAAGGTGAACGTCAACGGCTCCGGCATTTCGCTCGGCCATCCGGTCGGCGCGACCGGTGCGATCATCACGATCAAGGCGATCAACGAGCTGCACCGCGTCGGCGGCCGCTACGCGCTGGCGACGATGTGCATCGGTGGCGGTCAGGGCATCGCAGCGATTTTCGAGCGCGTTTGAGTCGTTCAAAGTCTCGTCCTGGACGAAACCCGCGCGAACATCGATGTCACAGCTGAACACTTGAAGCTGGCACGCAATTTCGCCTGTGAGCCTGCTTTAATTGGTCTCTACGCGAGTTTTGATTTAACTCGAGCAAAGCCTTTGCGCGCTGAATAACAAGCTCATCGCAGCCACTGATCGATCCGCTACTCGGCGTTCTGTTCCGCCGAGAACTGGGCGATGGAATGCTTGATAGTCAACAGGGTCTCGAAAAGTTTTTCTCGCTCGCCCGGTGGCAGCTTGCCGAAAACGCGGTCGTTGAACTGCACCTCCATCGCCGTCATCCGCTTGATCAGCGATTGCGCGAGCGGCGTCAGGAAAACGCGCTTCGCACGCTTGTCTGCCGGGTCGGCGCGGCGCGCAACCAGGCCGGCGGATTCGAGACTGCCGATGACATCCCCCAGGCTCGCCTTGCCAACTTCCAGAACATCGGCCAGCTGCGTCTGCATCATGCCGTCGCTGCGCGAAAGATTCGCCAGCACCCACCATTTTTCGCGGGTGATGCCGAGCGGCTTGATGAACTGGTTGTAAGCGGCGCGCCGCATGCGGGACACGTCGTGGATCAGGAAGCTCAAGCGGATATCGTCGCGCGATCGGTCGGGCGCTGTCTTGCCGGCTGAAGCCTCGTTGCCACTCGATTTTTTCGGCTTCGAAGCAGCAGCTTTCGCATCGCGGGCCGGAGCAGCGGTTTTGCTGTTTGCCTTTGCGGCACTATTGTTTTGCCCCACCCGAGTTACCGCCATGCCTGTTCCCTTTGGAATCTCATCGAAGCCACACGCTCAAGCCTATTACTTGCGCGGGCCTGTTCGCAAGATTACTCGAGTTTTCGGGGTCGACGCAGTCGAGCGGCAGATGATTTTTTGTCGTCGAACGGAACTGGTTGTCCAGCGGATAAATGCATCTTTTTTTCGCGTAGCGACGTATAGAAGTGATCGCTGCGGATAGATTGAATTTCGAAAACGAGCCTTTATGGTGTCAGGTATAGATCGATGACCGGCCGTGGCAAGGCAGGACTTCCGATCATGATCTGCGGACGCTAAGCGCTTTCGCTGCGGCACCAGGCCGCTAAGCTATGGCCTTGGTGAATGGCAATCGATTGCCAAGTTCATCAGCAGGACAACCCGGCCGCGTCAGCGGTCTCGACAGGAGGTTTTCAATGGATGGAACCAGACGGCGCTTGCTGATTGCCAGCGGCGCAGGCGGCTTGGGTTTGGCGCTGATCAAACTGCGCGGCACGGGCATTGCCGATGCGAAAGCGGCGAGTGCGGAAACTTTTGCGGTGACGCATTCCGACGACGAATGGCGCAAGCTGCTAAGCCCGGCGCAATACGCGGTGCTCAGGCACGAAGGCACCGAGCGACCGTATTCCAGCCCGCTCAACGACGAACATCGCGCCGGCATTTTCGCTTGTGCTGGCTGCGATCAGGATTTGTATTCGTCGACCACCAAATTCGACAGTCACACCGGTTGGCCGAGCTTCTGGAAGCCACTCGACAAAGCGGTGAGCACGAGCCGCGACTACTCGATGGCGATGGAGCGCGACGAGGTGCATTGCAGCCGTTGCGGTGGCCATCTCGGCCATGTGTTCAACGATGGTCCGCGGCCGACGGGTTTGCGTTACTGCATGAACGGCGTGGCGATGACGTTCAAGCCAGCCGCCGCCTGAATTTCTTCCAGTCTTCGAGCGCGCCATGATTCTAGTATTGCTGTCCTACCTCGGTGGCGTGCTCACCATTTTGAGTCCCTGCATTCTGCCGGTGCTGCCATTCGTGTTTGCACGCGCAGGTCAGCCTTTCGTGCGCAGCAGCCTGCCCTTGCTGCTTGGCATGGCGATTACTTTTGCGCTGGTCGCCACACTCGCGGCAGTCGGCGGCGGCTGGGCGGTGCATGCAAATCAATATGGCCGCATCGCAGCGATCGTGCTGCTAGGTCTGTTTGGATTGACGCTGCTATTTCCAACCCTTTCCGATCGACTGACGCGGCCGCTGGTTGCGCTCGGCGGGCGCTTGTCGCAATCGGCGGGCAATGGGCAGAGCGCGACATCGTCGATCGTTCCATCGTTTTTGCTCGGCGTTGCCACCGGCTTGTTGTGGGCGCCTTGCGCGGGGCCGATTCTGGGTCTGGTGTTGACCGGCGCCGCGCTGCAAGGCGCCAGCAGCCAGACTTCGCTGCTGCTGTTGGCATATGGACTCGGCGCGGCCACGTCGCTGGCTCTGGCTTTGTTGATCGGCGGTCGCGTTTTCGCAGCGCTGAAGCGATCTTTGGGAATCGGCGAATGGATTCGGCGCGCGCTGGGCGCGGCGGTTTTGCTCGGCGTCGCCGCGATCGCATTTGGCTTGGATACCGGTGCATTGACGCAGCTTTCGCTCGCCAGCACCAGCGGGCTGGAGCAGCGCTTTCTCAATCGATTGAAGCCGGCATCGGCAGGCGATGCACCCATCGTCAACGCGACCAGCACCCTGCCGATCGAAGGCAAGCTGCCGCCGCTCGATGGCGCGGTGGAATGGCTCAACTCGCCGCCGCTGACGGCCGAAAGCTTGCGCGGCAAAGTCGTGCTGGTCGATTTCTGGACTTACTCCTGCATCAACTGCCTGCGCAGCCTGCCGTATGTGCGCGCCTGGGCGGAGAAGTATCGGGATCAAGGGCTGGTCGTCATCGGCGTGCATGCACCCGAATTCGCGTTCGAGAAAAATCTCGATAACGTGCGCAAGGCGGTGCAGGATTTAGGCATTACCTATCCGGTCGCCATCGACAACAACTATGCGATCTGGCGCGAGTTCGGCAATCAATACTGGCCCGCGCATTATTTTGCCGACGCACAAGGCAATCTGCGGTATCACCATTTCGGCGAAGGCGAATACGAGCAATCCGAAATGGTGATTCGCAAGCTGCTGGCGGAAGCTGGCCACAAGCTGGCGGCGGATGGAAACTTCGTCAGCGTCGATGCCGCCGGTGTTGGCAAAGCCGCGGATAACGCTGATGTGCAATCGCCGGAAACCTATATCGGCTACAGCCGCGCCGAGCGTTTCGCCGCGCCCGGCGGCGCGATCCACGATCAAGCGGCCGCTTATTCAACTCCAGCGAAGCTCGATCTCAATTCATGGAGCCTGAGCGGAAGCTGGGTCGTGAAAGACGAAAAGGCCGTGCTTGCCACAGCACCTGGCCGCATCACCTTTCGCTTCCACGCGCGCGATCTGCATCTGGTGCTCGGTTCCGGATCGTCGGATAAACCGATCCGTTTCAAGCTGACGCTGGATGGCCAAGCGCCCGGCGAAAATCACGGTGTCGATGTCGATGCCGCCGGGCTGGGCAGCGTCAGCGGCCAGCGCTTGTATCAATTGATTCGTCAATCGGCGCAATCGGGCGATATCCAGGATCGGACTTTTGAAATCGAATTTCTCGATCCCGGCGTCGAGGCGTTTGCGTTTACCTTCGGCTAGAACTCGATCTATTTAACGGCCTCGTCGCTCTCCACCTTGATCGACAGGTTGATCGAGACGAGTTCCAAACCGGCACTCATTACTCATCAGCAGCGAGATTCCCATGAACAAGCTCTCCAGTCCTCGTCCCGGTAAAACCCGCGACTCCGCACGCCTCTGGTTTGTCGCAATTTCGTTCGCAGCGCTGGCATTGCTGCTGTGGCAATTCCCGGCGCATTCGGAGCAGCCCGCGCCAGCGGTGCCCGCGCCGGCGATCGACGAACCGGCTGCGGCGGCCGATGCTTCGCTCGAAACCGCAGTGGTCGCAGGCGGTTGCTTCTGGGGCGTGCAAGGCGTGTTCGAGCACGTCAAGGGCGTGAAGAAGGCCGTCTCCGGTTATGCCGGCGGCGCAGCTTCGACCGCGCAATACGAAACCGTCAGCCGCGGCAACACTGGCCATGCCGAGTCGGTGCAGATTACCTACGATCCAAAGCAGGTGACCTACGGCCAGCTGCTGCAGATTTTCTTTTCAGTGGTCCACGACCCCACCGAATTGAATCGGCAAGGCCCGGATTCCGGCACGCAATATCGCTCGGCGATTTTCCCGGCTAACGCGGTTCAGCAACAAGTCGCCGATGCCTACATCGCGCAGCTGAATGCCGCAAAAATATTCCACGGCCCGATCGTCACCAAAACCGACAAGCTCAACGGCTTCTATCCCGCCGAAGACTACCACCAGGATTTTCTGACGCTGCACCCGAACTATCCCTATATTGCGATCAATGACATGCCGAAAGTCCGCGATCTGAAAACGACGTTCCCGCAGCGTTATCGGGACGATCCGGTGCTGGTTCGTCGCGCCGGTTGACGATGTGATGGCGGCGAATGCGGAATAAGATCCGCAGTTGCGTTTTTGCGGATCAAAACCGCACCGCCAACGATGCATCAACCGAACGCGGCGCGCGCGGCTGGAAGCTGGAATAGTAGCCGTCGTAGATTTTTTCGTTGCTGAGATTGCGGCCGTTGAACCGCAGCGTATACGCGGGTTTATCCCAGATCAGGCCGGCGCTGATCTCGGTATACGAAGGCAGCTTGACGTCGTCCGCGGTGAGCGGGCCGCTGCCATCCGGATCGTTCGGCAGACCGGATTCACGATCGCTGGCGAATGAAATGCCGAGCGTTACGGCGAGTTCCGGAACGCCGAGTGCGCGCAAACCAAGCTTGTTGAAAATTCCGATTTCATTACGCGGCACGCCGGTGAGGCGGTCGCCCACCGGCAGCGACGTGTCTTTCGTCACCGTCGCATTCAGATAGGTGTAACTGCCGACAACATCCCAATCGCGCATCACGCGGCCGGTCAGTTCCGCCTCGAAACCTTCGCTGCGCTGTTCGCCGACGGCGATGCTGTACGTATCGGTTGGATCATTCGGATCGGGCGCCAGCACGTTGCGCAAGCGATAGCGGAAAAGCGCAGTGCTGAACGACAAACGCGGCGCCAGATCGAACTTCGCGCCGAGTTCATATTGCGTGCCGCGCTCGGGTGCGAACACGCTGCCGCTTTCGCTCTGGCCGACGTTGGGTGCAAACGAACGAGTCCAGCTCAAGTAGTACGACTGCGATTCGTGCGGCTGCCAGATCAGACCCGCGCGCGGCGACGCGGCGGTGTCGTTCTGGCTCGATTCCGGCGCGCCATCGTAGGGGCCGACGAACGACGTCAGTCGGTCGTAACGAACACCGACCATCAATTTGAAATCGGCTGGCAGCGTAACGAGATCCTGTACATAGCCCGCCAACGTCCGCGTGCCGGAGTTGTACTGTTCGTCGGGAACGATGTCGCCGGTTTGTTCGCCTGGATATTGCGGATCGAAAATGTCGATCGACGAATACGGCGCCACCAGAAAGGTGCTGCCTGAAGTTTGGCGCACGACCTCGAAGCCACCGAGCCACTGATGCGCCAATCCGAATGTGTCCGCGCTTCCGGAGAGTTCAGTCTGCGAATCGCGCTCGCGGCCATAGGCGTTCACGTTGCGCACGCGCCGCTGCGCTTCGGTGGTGTCGGGGTCGTAACCGATTACCTGCACGGTGGTGTCGTTGCTGCGCAGGTTGTGGCCGAACAAACCCTCGCGGAGCTTCCAGCCGTTGTCGAAGATATGCGTGATCTCGGCGTGCATCGCGTAACTGGTCAGCGTGCCGCCGTCGCCATCCGGCACGCCCGGATCGCCGAGCTGGATTCGCACCGGCAGCTTGAAGAAATCCGGATACCGCAGAAAGCCGCTCTCGCGGCCGGGACGCCGGATGTCCTGACCGCTCAGTTCGAGATCGATGCGCGTCGCCGCATCGACATTCCAGCTCAGATAAGGGCTGACGAACAAACTCTGGTCATGTGCGCCATAAACGAAATCGCCATCCTTGTCGTAAGCCGCGGTCAGCCGATAACGCAGGGACTTATCACTGTTGATCGGGCCAGTCGCATCGAGCGTCGAATACTGATGCTCGAAGCTGCCGCCGCCCGCCGTCAACTCGCGTTGCGCATTCGCCAGCGGCTGCTTGGTGACGATATTGACCAGCCCGGACAAAGCTCCGCCGCCGCCATACAACACCGAAGCCGGACCTTTAAGGAATTCGATGCGCTCGATGTTGATCGAGCTTTGCGGCGTCTCGAAGCCATCCTCATGAAAGCCATTGAAGGTCGAAGCGCTGCCGGCCGTGTTGAAGCCGCGAAAGAAAAAACTGATCGCATACGGATTGCTCTGCACCGCCTCACGACTGACGCCGGCAACGTAATCCGCCACTTCATCGATCACGCGCGGCGCGATGTCTTTCAGCAGCTCGCTATCGATCACCGTCACCGACTGCGGCACATCCTTCAGCGGAATGTCGATCTTCGCGCCGATACTGGCCTGATCGGTTTTATATCCCGGTCGATCGGCCGTGACTTTGACGGTATCGAGTTGCATTGCATCCTGATTGGACGTTGCTGGCGCCACCACAGATACACCGGCCGGTTCCGCCGCGGGCGGCTCGTCGGCGATTGCATTCGAGATAGATGCAGCGAATAGCGCGCAGCAGCAACGTAGCAAACCGCGAATAGTCGAGTATTGGTACAACTTGATTCCCTTGATTCGCATCTTGATTCCCCTGATTTGAAATTGAAAATGCCGCCGTTTTATTGATGCAGAACTTGAAGGCGAAGTGGATTTATCCTTGTGGCTATCGCACATAGGCTGCTGAGCCGCGCTGTCGTCGATCGGAGTCATATAGCGGCCGCTCACCAGCGCTTCAGAATTCCGACGAGAGCGACATCAAAAAAGTGCGTGGCGCGCCGATCGCCAGATAACCCTGTTGCGCCGAGGACCAGTAATTTTTGTTGGCAAGGTTCTCGACTTCGGCGCGGGCGGTCAGCCGGTATTGATTGACGACAAAGGCATAGCGCGCACCGGCATCGAACCGCGTCCAAGACGGAATGCTGCGTGAATCATCGGGGTCGTAAAACTGCCGCGAGGTGTAGATCGCACGCGCAGTTGCGGTGAGTCCCGCGAGATAAGGCACATCCCACTCGGTGCCGAGATTGAGATTGTTGCGTGGTGTGCCGACGGCCTTCTTGCCCTGATTGGCATCGTCGGTTTTCGCCTGCACCGCATCGATCAGCGAATAGCCGCCGAGCAGCCGCAGGCCCGGCAACACCGTGCCGAAGACGTTCAGTTCCAGACCGCGATTGCGCTGTTCGCCATCGCCCGAAAACACATTCGTGCTGGGATCAGTGATGCCGCTCGGCTGTTCGATTTGATACGCCGCGAGCGTCATGCCGCCGATGCCGAAATCGACCTTGGCACCGGCTTCGATCTGGCTGGCAACGAGCGGCGGAAAGATTTGATTGGCGTTCGCGGTGCCGGTCGGCGCGGTCGGCCCTGATTGCAAAGCCTGGATGTAATTGCCGTAAATGCTCAGATGCGGCAGCAGCTTGTAGAGCACGGCAGCAGCCGGCGTCAGCTTGCTTTTGTTGTAGGTCGATTGCTCCTCGCCGCTGCTCGGGTCAGCGCTGCGGCTGGCGATGGATTGCTCGCGCACACCCGCGATCACACTGAGCCGGCCATCGAATGCCGTGGCGACGTCGGCCAGCGCGAGGCTGCCGCGGCGTGTGCTGTCGAGGTAGTTGTTCGGCGCGTCCGGGTAGTTGGGCACGTCCGGCGCCAGCGGGCGTGGGTGGTAGATATTGGTGGTCAACGTGTCGTCCGTTGCGTAACCACCTTCCTCACGATCCCAGTAGCCATCGGCCGACAAGGTCAACTGATGCGCGACCGGCCCGGTATCGAAACTGCCGCGTAGTCCGAAGCGCGCAACATCGGTGTCGTCGCCGCCGGCATAGGGCTCGACGGCGATATTGACATCGCCACCGGCGTCGGTGATCTCCGGTGCATACGGCCCCTTGTAGCGTTCGGCCAAACGGCGGTGGCCGTAGGCGGCAAACACGGTGAGGTGATCCAGCAGGTCGTACTCGATCTGGCCGGCGCCAAACGTGTTGTGATCATGAAAATAGCTCGAATGATCGACGACGTTACTGCTGGCTTCGGGTGCCTTCGGAATAGCGAAGCCCGGATCGACCAGGAATACGGACAAATTCGCAAGCAGCTTGCGGCTTGCGCTGGAGAAATCGAAACTCGCGCGCAAGCGCTGACCGTTATAGTCCAGCCCCAGCGTGCCATTGCCCGCTTGCTCGAATTGATTGTCGATCGGCGTATCGCCCACACGGCCGCCGATATTGATACGCGCGCCGAAGGCATTGTCAGCGCCGAAGCGGCGGCCGATATCGAGATGCGCTTCGCTGTCGGCGTTGCTGTCGTAGCCGAGCGTCAGGCGATCGATCGGCTCTGCCGTCGCGCGCTTCGGCACCAGGTTGATGGTGCCACCCACCGCGGTGTCGCTCGCGCCGTTGTTGACGAGCGCGCTCGGCCCCTTGAACACATCGATGCGCTCGATGCCTTCCAGGGCCGGGTCGCGGTAGTCGACCAGTCCGTACAAGCCATCGAACAGCACGTCACCGCCGTAGACCGGAAAGCCGCGGATGGCGTACCCGATGCTTTCGGAATAGCGGCTGCTGGCGCTGCGCACGGCGGCGTCGTTGTCGGTCACATCCGCGATCGAACGCGCCTGCTGGTCGCGGATCAACTCGTCCGTATAAGCGCTGGTGGAGAATGGTGTGTCGAACACATTGCGATCGCCAAGCACGCCGAGTTGGCTCTGTGTCGAAACCTGACCAGCGCCGACGGTGCTGCGCTGGCCGGTGACGACGACCTTGCCGAGCTGCACGGATGTTTCTGCTTGCGGTAGCGAATCCGATTCTGAAGATACTGGTACCGGTATGGGTAATTGGTTCAGTATCGGAGCAGAGTCGCTGTTCTCAGCCGATTCATCGCCGGCTCGTGCGAATGCGGCAAACGAGGTCAAAAGAAATACTGGTAACAAGCAGATTGAGCTGCGCATGCAATCAAGTCCTGGGCTTATGGGTGGGAAATCCGGTAATCGAACGTGATGAAATCGCGCCGCGCTGAAACGTCTGTCGCTTCCCACGTTGCCGTCCGATCAGCCCGCGCTTGCGTGCCCAGATGACGACACCGGTGATGGAAAGCGTTGCGATGACCAAGCCGAGTGCACACAGAATCAATTTGTACGGCGTACCGAACACACCGCCGGTGTGCAGTGCAGCCAGCCAGTCGAGAAATACATCGCCGCGCGTACCACCGGGCGCGCGCACGAAAAACACCGCACCGCTGTGGTCGTCGATGAACAGGCCGTAATTTCCGGCAGTGGCCCATTGCGATTTCGGCTTGTCGTAGTAGACCTGCCAGAAGCCTTGTTCCGCGCGGTGGAAGATGCTTGCCGGTTTTGCCGTCCAGCCCAGTTCGGCAGCCTTGACAGCGGCGATATCGATCGCCTGCTGCATATCAACCGCAGGCGGCTGGATCGCGTCCGGCGCCAGCATCGGCCGCGTATCGAACGGGTCCTGCGTAGTCTCGGCTACCAAGCCGAACAGCGGCATGAAGACTTCACGGCCAAGGTTGAAATAGATACCCGACAAGGCAAGCGTGGCTAGCAACAGCCACGGCCACAGCCCGCCCGCGCGATGCAGATCGTAGTTGAGCCGCTTGCGCTGGATGCCCCAGGCGGGTTGCCATTTGCGCAAGAACGGCCGGCCGCGCGGCAACGTCAGTACCGCACCGACGAAGCAATCGAAGAACCACAGGATCGCCACGCCGCCAACGATCCAGACGCCCCAGCGGCCCGGCAAAGCCAATGAATAATGCAGCCGGTAGACGAAGCTCATCAGGCTCGCGCGCGTCGGCGGCATCGCTTCGCTATCGACGCGGCCGAGCACGCTGCCGGTGACCGGATCGAGCCACAGCTGGTCGTAGCCGAGATCGAACGGTTTACCGCTTGCCGGATCAGGCTTGCCGCGCACGTTGAAATTCACGCCCGCACCGGCTTCGAGCGCGAGTGGAATGGCATCGAATTGCGCGCGCGGCTCGGCGGCTTGTGCGCGTTCGATCAACTGCGCCGGAGCCAACACCACACCGCGGCCCGGCGCGTTGTACAACTCCGGCGATAGCAGCACGGATAGCGGATGCAGGTATGCCAGCATCGCGCCAGTGATGCCGATGATCAGCAGGAACGCGGCCGTAGCGAGGCCGACGTAACGATGCAGTAGAACCAGCAGGCGGCGCGTCATGCGGGCTGTGGCGAGAAATCTTCGCCTGCTGTGGATGCCTGATTACGCTGGTATCTGCGAGAGATAACGCTGCTCGTAATCGTGGCCTTGCTCGACTTGGCCAACGGCATAACTTTTCCTTCGGGCAGATACCCGAAGGTTCCCTTGACTGCCATGAATATCCCCGAATCGAAAGTGGATCAATGAATCAATGCTGGGTTCAGACGCCGTCGCTTTTAGCAATGCACGCTTGCCTGGCTAACCATTGGGCGCGGCCAAGGCTGGAACCAGCGGCGACTTTTCACCTTTGTGCAGCTCGAACGACAACGTCGAGGTGTAGGTGATGAAGTCGTAGGGTTTGCCGTCCTGCTCGCCCGGAGTTTTTTCGGTGTGGTGCGTCAGCAGCACGTAGCGTCCGCGCCACGGCAGCGGCGCATGCACGCTACCTTTTTCATCCGCAGTGAATTCGCGCGACCAGCCGGACATCGCAATCACTTCGATTTTTGCACCGGGCACCGGCGCGCCATTCCAGACCACGCTGAAGGTGTTGGCTGCGCCGGTCGGCACGATATCGAGCATCAGCTTGGCATCGCGGGCGCCGAGATCGGGCACGAAACGCGCGGCCGGCCGCCACAACATTTTTCCGCTGAGCCCGAGTTCGCCATGCGCTTCGCGCACTGGATAATCGAGATCTTCGACGATCAGCGACTGGCCTTTTTGCGGCAGCGCTGCGACGCTGTAGTCGTTCTTTTTCTTCTCCAGCGCAACCGGCGAGACGCCGTTTGAAGTCAGCAGCCGGGCGGTTGGCTGGCTCAGCTTATCGAGAATTCCGGGCGAGACTTCATGCAGATTCGAGCGGAATTCGCCGAAGTACAGTGCCGCGTTTTTGCCGTCTTGTTCGAGCCAGATTTGATGTGCCTGCACGCTGCCGGCAAAGAGTGCTGCGGCAAGTGAAATGACGCACGAAATTCCACAGGAGATTCCGCGTGAACTCGCTGATGGAATCCGCAGCAAAAATCCTGGCCCGTAGTTAGATGTGTTCGACGGTTTTTGCATGACAGCACTCCGGTGAATCGTCAGTGGATGAATTCAGGTGAACGTGATCGAGCCGGGCAGAAGATCGCCGAGCGGCTGGCGCTTTCAGTGGCTCGCGCCCGCGGGATTGGTCAGCGTTTGAAACTGCGCCATCGCGGTTTCGGCCTGCGACTGCGCGAGCGTGTTTTGCGCCTGCGATTCCGCAAGCGACTTCAAGGCATCTGTCGCTGGATTGATCCAGGATTCGCCAACTTGCGTGTTTTCGATTCGATACGACGCCAGCGTTTGCGTCACCGCCGCTTGCCGCTGCGCGGGCGTATGCGCGGCATCGCTCAGCGTGTTCGCCTGCGCCAGCATGGTTTCAAAAAGAGGCTTGCCATCGACCTTGTCTTTCAGCGCAACGGTCGATTCGCGGCTGAGTAACGCCGACCATTGATTGCGCACTTCGCGCCAGTAATCGTTGGTGCGTACGAGATAATCACGCGCCGGCTGGAAGTTGTAACCCTCGACTCGCGTGTAGACGTTGATGCCGTTTTCGCGCGCAAGCAGTTGCGGACCACCGGGCGATTTGCGATCGAGTTTGTCGTTGTGTTCTTCCTGCACCCAGCCGGTCGGCGTGATGGTGTGGCGGTTCACCGCGATCAGCACGTCGTAGTCGCTGCGGGTGGTGTATTCGCGCCGCGGCAGCGGCCGCCAGACCTGCTCCGAAGTCCACGACGACACGCCATCCTGATGCTGCCAGCGGCCGACGCCGGCATAGCGCGGACTGTCGTCGACCTGCCACACCGTCTGCGTCCAGCTACCGCGCACCGCATCCGCATCGAGCTTGCGGCGTTGCCAGGTGAGGTCGCCGATATAACTCCACGACAAGGTTTGCTGATACTGCCAATCCTGCCGCCAGTGTTTGATCACCAGGCCATTCGGCTCGACCAGCACATGCTGCAGGGAAATGCGCGGGCCCTCGTTCTCGATCACCGTGACCAGCTCGTGGCCATCCTGACGATCCGGCGGCTTCAAGGCGTAGCCCGGCTTCAGCGCAACGGTTTCCTCGAATGCGAACGTCACTGCATATTCGCCGGCCATCGCCAGAATCGCGGCACGGTCGCGCTCGAAGCTTGCGTCCTGCGGCATCGTCGCCGGCGTCGAACAGGCCAGCAGCATTGCACTCGCGGCCATCGCGGTGATCACGCGGATCGTCGGCAAAAAACCAAAGTCTTCGTTTTTCATCAGCAGCCCCCAGCCGGCGTGCGCCAGCGCGATCGTTGAAACTTCCGATCGCCTTGGCTGGCTGCCCGAAGGGCTGGCTAGGCGTTATCTCGACATTCGGCAGCGTTGCCGTTGTCGCACCCGTTTTCGTCGAAAAGAGGAAGCGGGTGTTGCTCGACTACCCCATCAAAACAAGTTTCAAACCCAATTTACCGTCATGCTCTTGATTAGTGGGTTTAGAAAGGCCACTCATCCAATAATAATGATTATCATTAGCAAGTCAACTGCCACGACGATCAATCACTAAAAGACCAGTGGGCGTTGCGTGAATGCTCGACGTCTTGCGCGCAGGAAAAACGCTGAAATAGCAACGCGCCCGGCTCGCTGAAAATCTCTCCTGCAATGGGCGGGGGGCGATCAGCTTGTGATTTTCACGACCCGCTTACTGATTCGTATTCTTTACTGCGAGCAAGCCTTGCAGCTTTACGACCGGACAGTTGCGCGGCCGCGCAGACGACCCAGAAAACTCATCATGCGATTGGCGACGGATAATTCCTCCGGCGCGCTGATCTGTTCAACGACATGACGTTGCCGCAACACCGGCGACGTGCTCAGCAGCCGATGCTGACGCAGCGCCGAGGCGATATTCATTCCGAGCGGGCCGGCGCGCAGGGGCTTGGGCAGAATCCGGTAGACCTGTCCCTGATTGATCAAACCGACCAGCACTGCGGTATCGCGGAACGGCGTCATCACGATGGTCACCACTTCCGGATGCTGCGACTTCAGCATTTTCAGCGCAGCGGTCAGGCTCTCACGGCCGACCATCAGCTCCGAGATAATCACGCCGATCGGCTCGCGTTCGAGCAGCATGAAAGCCTGCTCCAGACTTTGCGCATGATGAACCCGCTGCGTGTAACCGACGATATCCTTGACGGCGCTGAACACCGCCGGATCGTCATCGATCACCAGAATGGCGGCGTTGTCCGGGCTTGCCAGCTCAGGAGTTCGGCCATCCACGGCCGGCGGACTGGCCGCGAACATCTGTATCGCAATGCGGGACGCCTGCTCGACCGTGCTGCGCAATTCGGCCGCCATCCAGGGCTTGTTCACATAACGGAAAATCTCGCCTTCGTTGACCGACGCGACGATCGCATCCAGCTCCGAATAACCGGTGAGCAGAATGCGCATGGTATTCGGACTCACGCGCCGCACTTCACGCAGCAGATCGGCACCGGACATCAGCGGCATCCGTTGATCGCTGACCACCACATGCACCGGTTCGCGGGCGATGGTCGTCAACGCCGCTTGCGGATCAGTGGTGATGTGCAGGCGATACTGACTCCGGAACAGCACCGCCAGCGAACGCAGGATTCGCTCCTCATCGTCGATCAATAAAAGTGACGGCCGCGCCTCGGGCGCGTTCATGCCGCGGCTTCCAAACCAGTGGCGCGATTGCTGCTGGTGCGCGGCAGGCTTATCAGGAAGCGCGTACCGCGGCCAGGCACCGAGCCGACCTGGATATTGCCACCGTGCGCACGCACGATCTGATAGCTGATCGACAAACCCAGACCGGTACCCTGACCGACCGGCTTGGTGGTGAAGAAGGGATCGAATATCTTTTTCAGGTTTTCCGCTGCGATACCTTTGCCGTTATCGACGATGCTCACATGCACCCATTGCTCATCGAATTCGGTCTTCAGCAGCAGCTTGCCTTTGTCGTGATCGATCGCTTGCACAGCGTTGGTGAGGATATTCAGCAGCACCTGATTGAACTGTGACGGCGAGGCATTCACCAGCGGCACATCGCCATATCGTTTGATGATTTCAACGCGGCCTTTCAACACATTGTTGGTGATCGTCAGCGTTTGATCGAGACAGTCATTGACATTCACATCGGCCAGCCTGGCGCCGTCGAGCCGGCTGAAGTCACGCAGATTGATCGCCAGTTCCTTGATCGAATCCACCCCGAACAAGGTGTCTTCAAACAAGGTCGGAGCATCTTCGAGCACACCGCCTTGCTGCAAATCCCTTCCAGCCGCGCTGGCCTGCTGCAGCTGCCGGGTCAAATCGGCCTCATCGAACGAGTTTTCATCGGCCAGCATCGAGCCGAGAATACTGTACTGCGCCAACACATCGCGCATCTGGCCGAACATATCCTGCAGCATCTCGACGTTGTTGCGCACATAACCCAGCGGAGTGTTGATCTCGTGCGCCACGCCCGCCACCATCTGGCCGAGCGAAGCCATCTTTTCGTTCTGCACGAGTGCCGATTGCGATACCTTGAGCTGTCGGTAAGCGTCTTCCAGCTTGCGCGCGCCCTGCGACACGCGACTCTGCATCGCCGCCAGAATATCCAGCACCAGACCCATGCCGAGGTATTTGCCGTCGCGCATCAGCACGAAATCTTCGCTGATCGGCGATCCCATGCGGGTCGAGACAAACTGCGCGGCGGCTTCGAGCGACTGGTCGATATCCACCAGCAAAGGCTGCCGGTTCATCAGGTCGGCAACCGGGCGTCTCCCCCACAGATCGCGGCCGAAGCGTTGCAGAAATATGCTGTTGAAGTGTTGCCGGCTGACCACGCCGACCGCCCGATTACCCAGCACCACTGGCAGGCACAGCAAACCGGCATGCTTAGGCTCCAGCATTTTTTCCGCAGCATCTTCAACGCTGGTTTCCGGATTGATCGGCGCCACTTCACGCAGTAGCGCCGCCAGGCCGGACGCGGCATTCGCGGCTGGCGCGGGTTGTATCAAGAGCATGCAGAAAGGTTAATCGGCGCGCATTTCAGTTCTGTTGCAAAGTGCTGCAAATGCGGCAATCAGCTGCGTCGATAACCGGCCAGCGTGTGCTGTAATCAAATGTTGTAACGGAGACACAGGCTTATTCGAGTACAGTGTTGGTAATCACTCCTTAACTCGGCTGGCTTCCTTATTACACGTCTTCTCAATCCGGTAATGCTTGCCGAACGTCGCTGTAATGTCTGCCGCTGAACTACAGGTTCAATCCGGTGCGATAGTCGCACAGCGGCTGTTCGATATTGCCTATTCCATCGATCTCGGCGCGGTAGAGCAGCTGTGGGCCAAGCGCCCGAACAGCAGCAGCAGCCGCAGCCAATTGGCCACTTCGGCAAAAGCGGTGGCATTCGATGTGCCGCCGGTGTTGCTCACGCTCGATCCGGTTCTGGTGATGATCAACGGCCACGAACTCAGTGCCGCAGTCACCGCCCGGCTGTACGACTTTGGAGTGGTGGCGCTATCGCTGCGGCTGCCGGTGACGAACTGCAGCTGGTCTGGCTTCACCCGGTTTTTCAATGCCGTGGATAAAAGTATCGGCCCGGCTGCGCCTAGCGACATCTGGCAGCCGCTGCTGGCAAGCCTGCGGCAAACCTTTGCGGCCATCCTCACCAAACCCAACCTCTCCGCCTTGCAGGAAGATTACCTCGTCGCCGTGGTGCAGCAATGGAATGAGCCGATAGCGGCGGCCGCCTTGCAGGATCGCATCGATCTCGCAGCGCTGCTCTCGGGCGAGTCACGCCCACTATCGGAAGGCGCGCGCAGCGATCTGCTGCGCCAGCGATTCTCTTATTACGAAGACGATCTGGTGGTGCTGACCTGGGATCGTGCCTTCATCTATGAACCGCGCAGCGACTCCGATGTGGCCGACGTGCTCGAGGTCGCCAACGCCCAGCTGCTCGAACTGCGCTACTACGATGAATTGCTGGACGACGAGTTGCCGCGCATGTACGACCTCGTGGAAGAAACGCGCCGCGGCCTGAACCTGTTTGCCCCGCGCCGCTTTGCCGATCTCGCACGCAAACTGCATACGCTGGTGGCCGAAGTCACCGAGCTGACCGAGCGCGTCGATAACGCCCTGCAAGTCACCGAAGATGTCTATCTCGCGCGGATTTACACCTCCGCACTCGACCTGTTCCGGGTGCCGAATGTTGGCGCGGCGGTCAATCGAAAGCTCGCCATCGTCCGCGACACTTACGCCGCACTCTATGAAGAAGCCTCTGGTGCGCGCGGCGAGTTGCTGGAGTTCGCAGTGGTCATCCTCATCGTTATCGAAATCGCCATCGCACTGATCCGGCGTTAGCTTGACGGCGGCTCTGCAACGGCCGAACTCGCGCGCGGGTCGCTTCGATTCGGGTCGCAACATGATGGATGCTCGCGTGGCCCGCACGCATCAGACCTTGCGCTTCGAACTCCCGGTTTCGTTTCCGCAGCAATGGCATCATTTTGACTAACACCCTTGAACTGAAAGAAACCGATTTCACGGACATAGTTCGCAGATGACGCGACCACGAAGCCTGCGTAATTCATAATCAGCTTTATAACGACACGGTCGTCTACGAAGTTAATCCGAATCCGACGCCCGCCTCGATCGAGTCGGTTTCATTAAATGACCAATCTGCTACGACGAAAACAGTTTGCGATTGCTGGGAGAGCGGATCGAATTCGGATAACGGCCCGAGATCGCCGTAGTGCTCCAAGCATGCCCTTCATCTTGCACAAATATAGAAACAGAGCGGTCGCCGTGCCACCACCGTTCCTTCTTCGCTGTCCAGGGGTCGCGCCCTGGCAAATACTTCGCTCATAAATGAAAATCGCCAGCTGGAACGTCAACTAATGTTCATAAGGGTCCATCAAAATCCAAGTCCACTTAATTTATCCATTAAAATCAATATATAATCGCGCAATTTAGTCCGATACCGTTCGACAGCTTCCAATGATAATTCGGGTATTAAAACAGGTATCCGTAGCGTAGACTTCTCATGTGGAGAACGTCTCATGAAAAGCTGTCGCTACCAATTAACGGCCACTGCGGCCGCTAATACACGACCTCGGGAAAGTGGCTACAAGGTCCGTGACGGTGGTGGGATGTATCTGTGGGTTTCGCCTACCGGCGCAAAATCTTGGAGGTACGACTACAAGCTTTTCGGCTCCAATCGAACGCATACGCTCGGCTCCTATCCAGAGACGACGTTGGCGAATGCGCGCGCTTTTCATCAGAAAGCTCGTGAAACAGTTTCCAGAGGCGAGCACCCAATCGACCTTCGGAAGCAGATCCAGTCGCAGAAAGCCGCTGAAACGAAAAGCACCTTTATGTCGTTGGCTCTGCAGTGGCACGATTCTAGATCTGCAAATCTTGCAGCGAACACCCAAAAGCAGATTCTTCGAGAACTGAGACGAAACCTCTTTCCAAGAATCGGATTGCGACCAATGGCAGCCATCAAGAGAGCGGAACTCGCAGAGCTTTTGCTAGATCTCGATGGCCGTGCGCGGGAAGTTGCAAGAAACTGTCGGAGTTATGTTTCCAGCATCTTTGAATTTGCAATTGATCGAGGAGTTGTCAGCGTCGATCCAACGCCTCCGCGCCGAATTCTTCGCCCTCGCCAGCAACAACCTCACCTGGCCGCGCGAGCAGAAGACATGGGGAAAATACTGCGCAGGTTGAGTGACGGTGGGCACAACAGATCAACCGAAATCGCTCTGCGACTACTAGCACTAACCCTACTTCGAAAGTCGGAGGTCGTGGGAGCAGAATGGTCGGAAATTGACATGCAGATGGGTGTCTGGCGTGTGCCAAAGAGTCGGAAAAAAGAGCGTCGCGACTTCGTTGTGCGACTCCCGAGACAGGCCGTTTTGCTTATTCGAGAGCTCAGAGAGCTATCAGCTGGGAGGTATTTATTTCCACACCGCGATGACCCGGAGCGCCATATGGCAACGCGGAGCCTAAATGCGCTTCTAGAGCGTAATGGTCTGAATCAAATCACCAAAGTACATGGATTGCGATCCACTGCCAGCACCTTCTTAAACGAACGAGATATCCATAACTCTGAACTTGTCGAATATGCGTTGGCGCATGTGGTGGGATCTGGCGTCAAGCGAGTTTATGATCGAGGTGACCGGGAAGCACAGCGAGCCGAACTTTTGCAAAGTTGGGCAGATTATGTCGAGTCACTAGAAAAACTTGAATAGGGGCTTTCAACGCGCGCCAACATTTTCGAGAAGGTCAATTTTGAGCGCGAAGGGACTAAGGATCTACAAAACAATAGCCGCAAAAGGCGCGTCGTTGCGCATTGCTAAGCGAATTCCAGTTCTGCTGCGGTGAACTCGAATTTCTTATCTTTCCAAGGGTCCCCATGAAATCTAACTCGGACCGAAATCACGACTTCGGACGGAGTGAACAAAGTACCGCCTTTTAGTGTTATCTCATCACCTCATCGGTAGTACGACGGCCCACG
>CAJCJH010000098.1 GCA_903970615.1 Rhodospirillales bacterium | reverse complement strand
GTCGGCGTAACCCGCGACGACGTGCGGCCTTCGCCCGTCGCCGGCTGGTTCGAGGTGACGCACGATCACGACATCGGCTACGTCTCCGCCGATGGCAAATATCTGCTGCAGGGCGATCTCGTGAACATCCAGACCGGCGAGCAGATCACCGAAAACCATCGCCGCGCGGATCGTCTGCTGGCCTTGAAAGCGCTCGGCGAGGACAACGTCATCAAGTTCGACCCGCCGCCGCCGATCGCCACCAAATACGTCGTCGATGTATTCACCGATGTCGATTGCGCCTATTGCCGCAAGCTGCATAGCGAAATCGCGGAATATAACGCGCAAGGCATTGCGGTGCATTATCTGGCGTGGCCGCGCAGCGGACCGAACACACCTTCCTGGTACAAGGCGGAAGCGGTCTGGTGCTCGGCAGATCGCGCCACCGCGTTGACCAAGGCCAAGCTCGACAAGCAAATTCCCGCGATGAAATGCGAAAACCCGGTCGCCCGCGAATACGAGCTCGGCAAACAGCTCGGCATCCGCGGCACGCCGATGATGGTGCTGCCGAACGGCGATACAGTTCCCGGCTACATTCCGCCGAAAGTGCTGGCGGAACATCTGGCGGAACTGGATGCGGCGGATAAGGCTGCTGATAAAAAAGCAGCGGCGTTGACGCCTTCTCCGAAGGGTTGATCGCTGCCTCGTAATCTATCGAAGTAATTTATCGAAGGTCGCGGCAACTTTCATAGCAGCGTCGATTACGGTTCAGCGGATCAACGAATTCAATTGCCCGCGCGAGTAATTTCAGCGGCCTCGAAAAATCATCCTCGGCATCCGGCAGCACATCCGGATAGAAATTGTCGTTGAAGATGCCTGCGCCGAGTGCGGCCATGTGCAGGCGCAGCTGATGTTTTTTTCCGGTGATCGGATTCAATTGATAGAGGCTTGAATTACCGCGCCGTTCGAGCACATCGATTTTCGTTTCACTGTTCGGAATGCCTGCAATCTCCTGCATCCGGAAGAACGGTTCGCCTTCGACCATGCGGCTTCGGTGAGTCAGCGGGAACGGCATATTGGGCAAGCTGGGCGCAATCGCTTCGTAAGTCTTGTGGACTTCGCGGCGTGGGAACAGGGATTGATAAAGTCCTCGCGTCGCCGGATTGACCGAGAACATGACGATGCCGGCCGTGCCGCGATCGATGCGATGCAGCGGCACCAGATCATCCAGCGTGTATTTCTTCTTTAGCCGCACCAGCAGCGTTTCGTGCAGGAAACGGCCGGATGGCGTGACGGGTAAAAAGTGCGGTTTGTCGACGACTAGCAGATGCTCATCCTGATAAATCACGTCGGCTTCAAACGGGATGTGCGGTTCGTCCTTGATCTCCCGATAGTAGTAAATACAGGCATTGGCGCGATATGCGGTCTCGGCGTTGATCAGCTGCCCATCGTCATCGACTACTTGCTGGCGCCGCATGCGCGCTTTCCAGACATCGCCGCCGACGTCGGGAAAATTCACCTGCAAGAACGCCAGCACCGTGCTCCATTCGCCGGCCGGCAAACGCACGATGCTGGGACCGACGCCATTGATGACCGGCAGCGGCGGTTTCATGCCGATGTCAGCTCTACCAGAAGGTTTCGCCGCCGAACAATTCTGATCGAAGACTCCTGAAAATGGGATGATGCTATTCAAGCGGCGCGATATTGTTCGTCTTCATCGCCCGGATGAGGAGTGATTTTTCACAAGCATGAATGATATCGGAGCAGAGGTTCGTCGAGAGATTCAGCAATGGCTGGAAAGCGTGGTGGTCGGCCTCGATTTATGCCCTTTCGCCGCGCGGCCCTTGCGTGCCGGTACGCTGCGCATTCAAGTGAGCGAGGCGGCAACCGAATTGGAATTGTTGACGGAATTGCAGTTGGAACTGCAGCGTCTCGAAGACGCTTCGCAGGATCAACTGGAGACGACGCTGCTCGTGTTGCCGAATATGCTGTCGGATTTTACCGAGTACAACGATTTTCTCGATGCTGTAGATGAATTGCTGGAGAAGTTCGAGTGGGCGGGTGATTATCAGGTGGCGAGTTTTCATCCGCAGTATCAATTCGCCGGCACCGAACCGGACGACGCCGAAAACCTGACCAATCGCTCGCCGTATCCGCTGCTGCATTTATTGCGCGAAAGCAGCGTAGAAACCGCATTGGAAAATTATCCGGATGCAGACCAGATTCCACAAAACAACATCCACACCATGCAGCAACTCGAAAGCTCAAAGCGCCTGAAACTGTTCGGTTATCTCGACCGCAATTCCGGCGACGTCGCCAGCGCGAAGCAAGATGATTCGACGACTACAATGGAAACGCAGAAATTCGGCAAATCGTAACGAATCCGGCCATCCATTCACATCTTATTCAGAGTGGAGCGTTTATGGTAAGGACATGTTGATCGAAAGCGGTAAGGAGAGTTTCATGAAACGACTATGGATGATCGCGGCTAGCGGCCTGATGCTGTTCGCCGCCAGTGCACAGGCGCAGCAGCCGATTACCGCAACGGGCACCGATCTGTTTGCCGGGCCGGGCGAGGATTATCCGCCGGTGGTCGAACTCGGCGGCGGTTATCCGCTGGAAATTTATGGCTGCGTCGGCGGCTATACCTGGTGCGACGTTTCCTATGGCGAATATCGCGGCTGGATCGATGGCCGCGACATCGAATACCCTTATCAGGACGAGCAGGTTCCGCTCTACCTTTATGGCTACGAACTGGGCTTGCCGATCGTCAGTTTTTCGATCGACAGTTATTGGGGTAGCTACTACCACGATCGCCCGTTCTACAGCGAACGTCCGTACTGGGAACATCATGTCGGCCCGCCGCCAGACCGCTGGGATGGCCCGCGCCCGGATTGGAATTCGGAGCAGCGCGATCGCTACGACCATTTCGTGCAGGAGCGCCGCAGCAACGGCCGCGATCCGCGTTTCTATGGCCGCCCGGATGGACGCGATAATGCGCCCCAATATCGCCAGCAGGATGGCCGCTATCAGCAGGATCAACAACGCCAGCTCCAGCAGCGTCAGCAGGACGTTCAGCAGCAACAGCGTCAGCAGCAGATGCAGCAGCGTCAACAGCAGGATCAGCAACGGCAGCAAATCCAGCAGCGTCAGCAGCAGGATCAACAGCGTCAGCAGCAGGCGCAACAGCAACGCCAGCAGCAGGATCAGCAACGTCAGCAATTCCAGCAGCAGCGTCCAATGCAGCAACCGCTAAGGCCGCAGCCGCAGATGCAGCAGCGTCCGGCACCGCAACCGCAACGCGAGGGTCGTCCGCCAGAAGAGCACGAGCATCGTTGAGATATTGTTGATTTGAGTTTTACTGCAAGACGCCGATGTTTGAAGACGCCAGGTTTCGGCCTGGCGTCTTTTCATTTGAAGCGAAGGCGCAACTTTGAAGAAGCTGGCGGGCGCTATGGCTAATCAGACTGTCGCAATTGCGCAGTAAAGCCTAGTCGCGGAATTCGCCGTCGGTTATCGTGCCGACATCGCTTGCATTGTCGAAAGTCCCAAGCTGTGAAATCCTGAAGCCATGCAACGCCGAAGAGAACCTGAACCCGACGCATTCCCGGATGGTCCGAGCAAAACGCAGCTGAAACGCGCGATGACGGAGCTGCAGGATTTAAGCATCGCGCTACTCGATCTGCCGGATGCGCAACTGGATCAGATCGAAATGGACGAGCCGCTGCGCGATGCCCTGCGCGAACTGCGCGGCATTCGTTCGCATGGTGCCAAACGCCGGCAGGCGCAGTATGTCGGCAAGCTGATGCGCAATGCGGATGAAGAACCTTTGCGGCAGGCGCTGGACGCCTACCGCATGGGCAAGTCGCGCGACGCGCAGGCGTTCAAGGAGATCGAACACTGGCGCGAACGCCTGCTCGCCAGCGACGAAGCGCTCACAGCCTGGACTCAAGCTTATCCCGGCGCGGATACCCAGCAACTCCGCAGCTTGATCCGCAACGCGCGCCGCGATCTCGCCGCCGCGCGTGCCGCCGATTCGACTGGCGAAGCGCCACCGCACAAAGGCCGCGCCTATCGAGAGCTGTTCCAGAAATTACGCGCCACCTTGCAGAGCGCAGCATCTGCGGCTTGATCACATTCGTATCGCATTCATCTATTGCGCATGCCATCGACGCTCGAAATTCCGATTTTTCCGCTCGGCAGCGTGCTGTATCCCGCTGGGCGCTTGGGTCTGCGCATCTTCGAACCGCGTTATCTCGAAATGACCAAAGCCTGCATTCGGGACAACGCACCGTTCGGTGTCGCGCTGATTCGCGCCGGCTTTGAAGCAGGGCGCCCGGCCATTCCCTGCAAGATCGGCTGCACCGCCCGCATCATCGAGTGGGAAGTGCCGAGTCCAGGACTTTTTTCCTTGCTCACACGTGGCGAATCGGTGTTTCGCATCATCGAAAGATGGACCACGCCGAGCGGCCTCATCGTCGGCCGCGTAGAACTCACCGAGCCGCCGGAGCCTTTGTCGCTGCCAGAGCGCTACGAACCGCTGGCAAAACTATTGCGCCGGTTGATCGACGAAATCGGCAGCGATAATTTCCCGGCCCCGCACCGGCTCGACGATGCCTCCTGGGTCGGCAATCGTCTCGCCGAATTATTGCCGGTCGAGCCGGAGCGCAAGCAACTGCTGCTGGAGCTGCAGCAGCCGCTCGAAGTGCTATCGGAAGTTGAGCAGCTGCTCAAGCAATTGCGTGAGGAATAGCGGGCGAGTTGAGCATATGAAACCGATCCAGGACGAGCTGAAAATGCACGCGGAAAAGTTGCTCAAGCGGCCAGCTGCATTCTCACATCGCCGACCGCTCGATTGATCCGATCGACAAATCCACCCTCGTTGCCGCAGGTCATCACCAGGCGATCCGTCGCGCGCGTCATCGCCACATAGAGCAAACGTGCCTCGCTTTCCTCGGATTCACGCGCGTCCGGCAAACGGTCCAGGCCCGGAATGAAAACAGTGTGAAATTCCAGACCCTTGCTGCTGTGCATGCTCACCAGTTTCACCGCCGGCTCACCCTCAAACAGGGCGCGCTTCTTGTCGGCATCGCTCGCCGTGCGGAATGCAATACCGCGCTGCTTCAGTTGCGCTTCCAGATTGGTGATCCATTGATCCTTGCGATAAATGATTGCGATATCGGACAAAGCGCGACCGCGCCGATGCGTGTCCTCAATGTGGTCAGCAATAATCATGGCCTCGGCATGATGCGATTTTGCCCGAATCAATTCCGGCAAGGCGCCTCGACGGCCCGCGCTTTGCGGCGAGATCAGCGGCACGCCATCGTCATCCGATTTTTGTTCCGACAGCAGGTCACTGGCGAACGCGCGCGCAACCGATAGCACTTCCAGCGTATTGCGATAGTTGAGTTTCAAAATCGTGGTGCGTCCGCGTGCCTGCACACCTACGCTGGCGAAGCTGAATTTGCGCCGCTCGCCGTCTTTCTGTTTGCCGTAGATCGCTTGCGCATCGTCGTACAACACCAGCATCGCGTTACTCGCCGGATCGACCATCTGCACCACCAGCTTGAACCACTCGGGCTGAAAATCATGACCTTCGTCGATCATCACCGCGCCGTATTGCGCGCGCGGAATCTGGCCATTCTCGACGCCGGCGATTGTGCGATGGACCAATTCCTCGCTGTAAGCATTTTTGTCGCGCTGCCATCTCGGCTTAT
>CAJCJH010000097.1 GCA_903970615.1 Rhodospirillales bacterium | reverse complement strand
AGTCGATCGGCATCGGCGACTCACTCGTTGGCCGCATCAAATATTTCACCGATCGTGCCATCGCTGGCCGGCTGTGCCGAAGTTCCGGTACTGCGCGAACGCGGCCAGCGCGAAGTGTTTTGCGGACTCACCGGCATCATCTGGCTACATCGAAAAATCCAGGATGCATTTTTCCTGATCGTCGGCTCGCGCACTTGCGCGCACCTGATGCAATCCGCAGCCGGCGTGATGATTTTTGCCGAGCCGCGCTTTGGTACCGCGATCATCGACGAACGCGACCTCGCAGGCATGGCCGACGCCAATGCCGAACTCGATCGCGTGGTCGCACAGTTGCTCGATCGCCGCCCCGATATCCGCCTGCTGTTCCTGGTTGGCTCGTGCCCGTCGGAAGTCATCAAGCTCGATCTTTCGCGCGCGGCCTCGCGGCTGTCGCGCGTATTCGAGCCGCGCGTGCGCGTGCTGAACTATTCCGGCAGCGGCATCGAAACCACGTTTACGCAAGGCGAAGATGCCTGCCTCGCAGCATTGGTGCCGAGCCTGCCGGCGTCGCCTGAGAATGCCGAACCTTCTCTGCTGGTCGTCGGCGCGCTGGCCGATATCGTCGAAGACCAGATGCGTCGCTTGTTCGATCAACTCGGCATCGGTAACGTGAATTTTCTGCCGCCGCGCAGCGCGACGTCGCTGCCGGCGATCGGTGCCAACACACGCTTTCTGCTGGCGCAGCCGTTCCTCGCCGACACCGCGCGCGCACTCGAACAGCGCGGCGCCAAGCATCTGCCGGCGCCATTTCCGCTCGGTGTTGAAGGCACCACCGCATGGCTGCAAGCCGCCGCCAATGCCTGGCAGATCGACAAGACGAGGTTCAACGAAGTGACTGCGCCGGGACGTGCGCGCGCCATGCAGGGCCTAGCGCACTACCGCAATCATCTCGCCGGCAAGCGCATTTTTTTCTTTCCGGATTCGCAGCTGGAAGTGCCGCTGGCGCGCTTCCTTGCACGCGAACTTTCGATGTCGCTGGTCGAAGTCGGCAGCCCGTTCATTCACCGGCAACATCTGGCCGACGAACTCGCGCTGCTGCCGCCCGGCACACAATTGAGTGAAGGCCAGCACGTCGATAAACAACTCGATCGCTGCCGCGCCGCCAAGCCCGATCTGGTCGTCTGCGGCCTCGGCTTGGCGAATCCGCTCGAAGCCGAGGGCATGACCACGAAGTGGTCGATTGAACTGGTATTCACGCCGATTCAGGGTTACGAGCAAGCGGCCGATCTCGCCGAATTGTTCGCACGTCCGCTGGTGCGGCGCACGCGCCTGGCGGTCTGACATGCAACTCACGCTCTGGACATACGAAGGCCCGCCGCACGTTGGCGCAATGCGCATCGCCACCGCGATGGAGCAGGTGCATTACGTGCTACACGCGCCGCAGGGCGACACCTACGCCGACCTGCTGTTCACGATGATCGAACGGCGCAGCAAGCGCCCACCAGTGACCTACACCACGTTCCAGGCCCGCGACCTCGGCGGCGATACCGCAACGCTTTTCAAGACCGCGGTGCACGAGGCTTATGAGCGCTTCCAGCCAACCGCGATGCTGGTCGGCGCCTCCTGCACGGCAGAGTTGATCCAGGATGATCCGGGCGGTCTCGCGCACGCGCTGGAACTGCCGATTCCGGTGGTTGCGCTGGAACTTCCTTCGTACCAGAAAAAGGAAAACTGGGGCGCAGCGGAAACCTTCTATCAACTGGTGCGCGCGCTCGCAGGACCCTCCGCGCCTGCGTCCGGATCAGCGCCGCGCGAGCGCATCGCGGGTACCCAACCGCGCTGCAATTTATTGGGACCGACCGCGCTCGGCTTTCGCCATCGTGATGACGTGCAGGAAATTTCCGGCCTGTTGAAACAGATGGGCATCGATATCAATGTGATCGCACCGCTCGGCGCAACGCCTGCCGATCTGTCGCGTCTCGGCGACGCCGATTTCAACGTGGTGCTGTATCCGGAAATCGCCAACCCGGCTGCGGGCTGGCTGCAACGCACCTTCGGCCAGCCCAGCATCAAGACAGTGCCGATCGGCATCGGTGCCACGCGCGAATTCATCTCGCAGATCGCGCAACTTTGCGGCATTGACCCTGCGCCGTTTCTCGCCAACACCGAAGCACGATCGCCGTGGTATTCGCGGTCGGTCGATTCAACTTATCTGACCAACAAGCGCGTCTTCATTTTCGGCGATGCCACGCACGCGATCGCCGCTGCGCGCATTGCTACCGAAGAACTCGGCTTCAGTGTCGTCGGTCTCGGCAGCTACAGCCGCGAGCTCGCGCGCGAGTTGCGCGAGGCTGCCAAGCGCTACGGCGTCGAAGCACTCATCACCGACGACTATCTGGAAGTCGAAGCCAGCGTCGACAAATTGCAGCCGGACCTGGTGCTCGGTACGCAGATGGAGCGGCATATCGCCAAGCGCCTCGGCATTCCCTGCGCAGTGATTTCCGCACCGGTGCATGTACAGGACTACCCCGCGCGCTATTCGCCGCAGATGGGTTTTGAAGGCGCCAACGTGATCTTCGATACCTGGGTTCACCCTTTGATGATGGGGCTTGAGGAGCATCTGCTCGGCATGTTCCGCGAGGATTTCGAGTTTCATCCGGAAGCCGCCGCCTCGCATCTGGGTCAGTCGAACACGGCAGCGGCGCAGCGCAAACCGGAAGCGCTCAAGGCTGCTTCCGTCACCGAAGCGGCAGCGATGACCGACTCCGAAATCCTCGTGCGCGAAGTTGCAACGACAACCGAAACCGACGCGCACAAAATCGCTGACGCAAGCGCTCAATCATCGGCAAAAGCCAGCGCCGCCTGGGCTGGCGAGGCCGAAAAAGAGTTAACCAAGATTCCGTTTTTTGTGCGGGGCAAAGCACGCCGTAACACCGAGCGCTACGCGCGCGAAAAAGGCGTGACGACGATAACTGTGGAGGTTCTTTACGATGCCAAAGCTCACTTCAGCCGCTGAAGTGCGGGCGATCAACGTGGTCATTCTGACCATGGATAATCATCTCGCCACCGCCACCGAGCGCGCGCGCCACACCCTTGCCCGCCAAGTGCCGGGCCTGCATCTGAGCATGCACACCGCCGCCGAATGGTGCAGCGACGAATCTGCGCTCGATCGCTGCAAGGCCGGTATCGCCAGCGGCGACATCATCATCAACACCATGCTGTTCATGGAAGATCACTTCAACCCAGTGCTGCCGGCGCTCGAAGCGCGCCGCGATCATTGTGATGCGATGATCGGCTGCATGTCGGCCGGTGAAGTTGCGCGGCTGACGCGCATCGGTCGCTTCAACATGGATGGCAAGCAATCCGCCAGCGGACCGATGGCCTTGCTCAAGCGCCTGAAGCCGAAACCGAAGCCGGGCGCCAGCAGCTCCGCCGGCGCGCAGCAGATGAAAATGCTGCGCCGCTTGCCGAAGATCCTGCGCTTCATTCCGGGCACCGCGCAGGACGTGCGCGCATATTTCCTCACACTGCAATACTGGCTTGCCGGCTCCGAAGACAACCTCGTCAACATGGTGCGTTTTCTGGTCGATCGCTATGCCGATGGCCCGCGTCTCGCGCTGCGCGGCACGCTGAAATCGAAGCCGCCGGCCGAATATCCGGAAGTCGGCTTGTATCATCCGAAGCTGAAACAGCGCATCACCGAAAATGCCGCCGAACTACCGAAGGTTGGTAGCCGCGGCACCGTTGGCGTGCTGCTGATGCGCTCGTATCCGCTGGCCGGCAACGCCGCGCATTACGATGGCGTGATCAACGCACTCGAAGCGCGCGGCCTACGTGCGGTTCCGGCGTTTTCAGCAGGACTCGACTCGCGCCCCGCGATCGAAAAATTCTTCATCAAGGATGGACAGGCGACCGTCGATGCGGTGATTTCGCTGACCGGCTTTTCGCTGGTCGGCGGCCCTGCCTACAACGACGCCAAGTCTGCCGAAGACATGCTGGCAAAGCTCGATGTGCCCTACCTCGCTGCGCATCCGCTGGAATTCCAGACGCTCGAACAATGGGGCGGCGGCGAGCGCGGCCTGATGCCGGTGGAATCGACCATCATGGTGGCGATTCCGGAACTCGATGGCGCGACCGGTCCATCCGTATTCGGCGGCCGTTCAGATTCCGCCGGCGAGAAATGCACCGGCTGTCATCGCGGTTGCGTGTTCCCGCCTTCGAAAACTGCGCGCGACATGCAGAGCTGTATCGAGCGCGCCGAAATGCTCGCGCAGCGCATCGACAAGCTGGTGAGTCTGCGCCGCGCGAAACGCGCCGATCGCAAGGTCGCAGTCGTGCTATTCAACTTTCCGCCGAATGCCGGAAACATCGGTACTGCGGCGCATCTCGCAGTGTTCGAGTCCTTGTATCACACGCTGGAATCGATGAAGCGCGGCGGCTATTCCGTGGAACTACCGGCGAGTGTAGATGCCTTGCGAGACAGCATTCTGCACGGAAACGCTGCGCGCTTCGGCGCCGATGCAAACGTCGTTGCACAGATTCCGGCAGACGATCATGTGCGGCGCGAACGCTGGCTGCGCGAAATCGAAACTCACTGGGGGCCAGCGCCCGGCAAGCAGCAGAGCGATGGCAGTTCGATCTTCGTGCTCGGCGCGAAATTCGGCAACGTCATGGTCGGCGTGCAGCCAGCATTTGGCTACGAGGGCGATCCGATGCGTCTGCTATTTGAAAAAGGCTTCGCTCCGACGCATGCGTTTTCGGCCTTCTATCGCTATCTGCGCGAAGACTTCGGCGCGCACGCAGTGCTGCATTTCGGTACGCACGGCGCACTCGAATTCATGCCCGGCAAGCAGACCGGCATGAGCGGCGCGTGCTGGCCGGACCGCCTGATCGGAGACCTGCCGAACATTAATTTGTATGCCTCGAACAACCCGTCCGAAGGCGCGCTCGCCAAGCGCCGTGCGCAGGCCACACTCATCAGCTACCTGACGCCGCCGGTGACGCAAGCCGGGCTTTATCGCGGACTGGTCGAATTGAAGGCCTCGGTCGAACGCTGGCGTGCGCAGACACCTAACGACGCAACCGAGCGCAGCACACTGGCCGAGATGATTCAGGCACAGGCTGCAGCGATAGATCTGGCAGCGACTGAGCCGCTTTGGAGCGACAACGCCGATGCGCAAATCGTCCAGCTCAACGCGGCGATGCTCGAACTCGAATACACGCTGATTCCGCACGGGCTGCATGTGGTCGGCGAAGTGATGTCGGATGCGCAGCGCGTCGACATGCTGCTCGCGGTGGCCGAGTCTTCGCATGGACAGCAACTGGAACGCGCGAAGGTCGAAGCGCTGGTGCGCGGCGAAGCGCTCGAAAAAATCCTGGCGCCCGAAGACGCAAAAAATGAGTCCTCATCGCGCACGATTTTCAGCGCTTTGCAGGAAACCAATCGCCTGCTTGGCGAAAATCACGAAATCGAAGGCATCTTGAAAGCGCTCGATGGCCGCTTCATCCGTCCCGCGCCCGGTGGCGATCTGCTGCGCACGCCCGCCGTGCTGCCGACCGGCCGCAATCTGCATGGCTTCGATCCATTCCGCATTCCCAGCGCTTATGCGGTGCAGGATGGCGCGCGTCTCGCGCAGCGCCTGCTCGCACGCCACATGGCGGACGGCAATCCGCTGCCGGAATCGATCGCGCTGGTGCTATGGGGCACCGACAATCTGAAGACCGAAGGCTCGCCAATCGGCCAAGCACTTGCACTGATCGGCGCCAAGCCGCGCTTCGATGCCTACGGCCGCCTGGCCGGCGCAACCCTCATTCCGCTCGACCAGCTTGGCCGGCCGCGCGTTGATGTGGTACTCACACTTTCCGGAATTTTCCGCGACCTGCTGCCGCTGCAAATCCGGCTGCTGGCGGAAGCAACTTATCTCTGCGCGAGTGCCGACGAACCGCTGGAAATGAACTTCGTCCGCAAGCATGCGCTGGCCTACCAGCAACAGCATCGCTGCGATCTGGAAACCGCCAGCCTGCGCGTTTACGGCAATGCCGACGGTGCTTACGGCGCCAACGTCAATCATCTGATCGAAAGCAGTCGCTGGGATCAGGAAGACGAACTCGCCGAAACCTACACGCGGCGTAAGAGCTTCGCGTTCGGTCGCAGCGGCAAGCCGATGGCGCAGACCGCGCTGCTCAACAGCGTGCTGGCCGATGTCGAACTCGCCTACCAGAATCTCGACTCGGTCGAACTCGGCGTGACCACGGTCGACACCTATTTCGACACACTCGGCGGCATCAGCCGCGCAGTGCAGCGCGCACGCGGCGGCAAAGTAGCGCCGGTTTATATCGGCGACCAGACTACCGGCGAAGGCACCGTACGCACGCTCAGCGAACAGGTCTCGCTCGAAACCCGCACGCGCATGCTCAATCCGAAATGGTACGAAGGCATGCTAAAGCACGGCTTCGAGGGCGTGCGCCAGATCGAGACGCACGTCACCAACACGATGGGCTGGTCGGCGACCACCGGCCAGGTCCAGCCCTGGGTTTACCAGAATCTCGCGCAGACCTACATCCTCGATCCCGCAATGCGCGAGCGGCTGGCGAAGCTCAACCCGACGGCTTCCGCGCGCGTCGCCAACCGTCTGCTGGAGGCGCAGGCGCGCAGCTACTGGCGGCCGGATGAAAAGACCCTCGAAGCCTTGCGCGATGCCGGCCATGAGCTCGAAGACCGGCTGGAAGGAATTGAACTGGCGGAGGCCGCATGAGCTTCCCCACTACGCAGCGAGGTTTGCATTTGAACTCACAAACGAAGGTGATCGCATGAGCGCCGTCAGCGCAATTCCGGTTGCGGTCACGCACAAGCCGAGGCCGCGGCTCGATGGCGAAGGCAGCCTGCAAGTGCCGCTCGATCCGAATCTGAAGATCGGCAACGCCAAGGTGTTCGCGGTCTACGGCAAGGGCGGTATCGGCAAGAGCACGACCTCGTCGAATCTGTCGGTCGCGTTTTCCAAACTCGGCAAGCGCGTGCTGCAGATCGGCTGCGATCCCAAGCACGACTCGACCTTCACGCTGACCAAGCGCTTGGTGCCGACCGTCATCGACATTCTCGAGACGGTGGATTTCCACGGCGAGGAATTGCGGCCGGAAGATTTCGTCTATCCCGGCTACAACGGCGTGATGTGCGTCGAAGCCGGCGGCCCGCCGGCCGGCACCGGTTGCGGCGGTTATGTGGTCGGTCAGACGGTGAAACTGCTGAAGGAACATCACCTGCTCGAAGATACCGACGTGGTGATTTTCGATGTGCTCGGCGATGTCGTCTGCGGCGGTTTCGCAGCGCCATTACAGCATGCGGATCGCGCGCTGATCGTCGCCGCAAACGATTTCGATTCGATCTTTGCGATGAACCGCATCGTCGCCGCAATCGCGTCCAAATCGAAAAACTACAACGTGCGGCTCGGCGGCGTCATCGCCAATCGCAGCCGCGAGACCGACCAGATCGACAAATACAATCAGGCGATCGGCCTCGAAACCCTCGCGCGTTTTCCCGATCTCGACGTGATCCGCCGCAGCCGCCTGAAGAAGGCGACGCTGTTCGAGATGGAACCCTCGCCCGAACTCGAAGCCGTGCAGAACGAATACCTGCGGCTCGCCGGCAATCTGTGGATGGGCACCAAACCACAGCTGACGTCGCCGCTGAAAGACCGCGACATTTTTGAACTGCTGGGATTCGAATAATGAACGACGCCACTTACCTGCAACGCCGCGGCCAGCTCGAAACCTACTTCGACCGCACCGCCGCCGACGCCTGGGCGCGCCTGACTTCGACCGCGAAAGTCAGCCGCATCCGCGAAACCGTGCGTGCCGGCCGCGATCGCATGCGCGCAACCCTGCTCGATTGCCTGCCGTTCAACCTAAGCGGCCGGCGGCTGCTCGATGCCGGCTGCGGCACCGGCGCGCTCGCGGTGGAGGCTGCGTGCCGCGGCGCCGAAGTTATCGCCATCGATCTGTCGGCCAAGCTGGTCGACATCGCGCGCGAACGCATTCCGTCCAACCTCGGCCGCGGCTCGATCACGTTTCATGTCGGCGACATGCTCGATCCCGCGCTCGGTGAATTCGATCACGTCGTCGGCATGGATTCGCTGATCCACTATCGCGCGTTCGACATGGTCGATGCGCTGGAACAATTAGCCGCCCGCACCCGCTCCAGCCTGCTGTTCACGTTCGCGCCGAAAACGCCGCTGCTGACGCTGATGCACAGCGCCGGCCTGCTGTTTCCTCGTGGCGATCGCGCGCCGGCAATCGTGCCGGTGAACGAAACGAACCTGCGCAAGCTGATCGCCGAACGCGCTTCGATGAGCGCTTGGCGCACCGCTCGCAGCGAGCGCATCAAGAGCGGCTTTTATACTTCGCAGGCCTTGGAGCTGGCGCGCAAATGAAGCCGGTGGCGCCAAAGTGGTCGAGCGGCTGGATGCGGATCGCACCGCAATTCCTGCCGTTCGCCGATGCCGCCACGCCCGAACTGCCGCTTGGCCGGCTACTGAGGCTGTCGCTGTTTCAAGTGTCGGTTGGCATGGCGCTGGCGCTGCTGATCGGCACGCTCAATCGCGTGATGATCGTCGAACTCGGCGTACCCGCTTCGCTGGTCAGCGTGATGATCGCGCTGCCGCTGTTGTTCGCGCCGTTCCGCGCAGTGATTGGCTTTCGTTCCGACATCCACACTTCGGTACTCGGCTGGCGCCGCGTGCCGTATATTTGGATCGGCACGCTGTTGCAGTTCGGCGGGCTGGCGATCATGCCGTTCGCACTGCTGGTGCTGTCGGGCGATACGCATGGTCCGATCCTGTATGGACAGATTGGCGCTGCACTCGCCTTCCTGCTGGTAGGCGCCGGCATTCACACAACGCAGACGGTGGGCCTCGCACTCGCTACCGATGTTGCGCCGAGCGCTTCGCAGCCCAAAGTCGTCGCGCTGATGTGCACGATGCTGCTGGTCGGCATTGCCTTCAGTGCGCTGGCGTTCGGTGTGCTGCTGGCGAATTTCAGCGAATTGCGCCTGATCCAGGTGATCCAGGGCTCGGCGATCCTGACGATGGCGCTCAACATCGCAGCACTCTGGAAACAGGAAGTGCGCGATCCCGCACGCACTTCAAGTACCTTGCCGCGGCCGACCTTCCGCTCGTCGTGGCAACAGTTCGCAGGCGGCGGCCAAGCCGTGCGCCGCCTGATCGCGCTCGGCCTCGGCACCATCGCTTTCAGCATGCAGGACGTTCTGCTGGAGCCTTACGGCGGCCAGATTCTGCATCTGCCGGTCGGCGCTACCACCGCGCTCACGGCCCTGCTGGCCGGCGGCGGTCTCACCGGTTTCGTGATGGCGGCGCGCGCCTTGGTGCGCGGCATCGATGCTTATCGCATGGCCGGCTACGGCGCCTTGATCGGCCTGATGGGTTTCACCGCGGTGATCTTCGCCGCGCCGATGAATTCCGCGGTACTGTTCGCCGCCGGCGTCGCATTGATCGGCCTCGGCAGCGGCTTGTTCGGTCACTGCACCTTGACTGCGGCAATGGCGCTCGCACCGCGCGGACAGATTGGTCTGGCACTCGGCATCTGGGGTGCGGTACAAGCCTCGGCCGCCGGCAGCGCGATCGCTTCCAGCGGCCTAATCCGCGATGGCGTCGCCCGGCTGGCGGCGGCCGGCGATCTTGGCGCCGCGCTCAGCGGACCGGCTGTCGGCTACGGCGCGGTTTATAACCTCGAAATCATTCTGCTGTTTGCGACCCTGATCGCCATCGGGCCGCTGGTGCGATTCACTTCGACCTCGCTGAATCCGGTGCTGCATGCGGGCGCAGCGGCGGCGTGAAATGCAATCACTTTCGCAAAACTTGGCAGTGATTCAAAGACTGACCCCAAGCCATCCATCCAGTTAATCGACCCAAGTAAAAACCTCAAGGAGCACGCGATGAGTACAGGCGCTATTACCGACAACATCGACATTGCACAGATGCTGCTATATGCGTTCTGGCTGTTTTTTTTCGGACTGGTGTATTACCTGCGTCAGGAAGACAAGCGCGAAGGCTATCCGCTCGAACAGGCGGACGCTTCGCCCTACACGCTATCCGATGGATTTCCGGCGCGGCCCGACCCGAAAGTGTTTTTCCTGCCGCACGGCGGCAATCGCGTCATTCCCGGCGAATGGAAACCGGAAGTGGTGAGCGAGCTGAAGGCGAAACCGGTTGCGCCGTGGCCGGGCGCGCCGCTGGAACCGGTGGGCGACCCGATGCTGGCTGGCGTCGGCCCCGGTGCCTGGGCCAATCGGCCGGACGTTCCGGACCTCACCGTCGACGGCTTGCCGAAGATCGTACCGCTGCGTGCCGATAGCGATTACTCGGTGGCGTCGGGCGATCCCGATCCGCGCGGGCACGAAGTCTACGGCGACGATGGCAAGCGCGTCGGTCTGGTGCGCGATCTGTGGGTGGATCGCTCGGAGCGGATGTTCCGTTACTTTGAAGTGGAGATCGATGCCGAAGAATCCGGCGCGGGCGTCAGCGGCAGCCGAGTGCTGCTACCGGTGAATTTCTCGCGCGTAAGCGGTCGTGGAACGGTCAGGGTCAGCTCGATCTTCGCGCGGCATTTCGCCCATGTGCCGAAGCTGCAGAATCCGGAACAGGTGACGATGCTCGAAGAAGAAAAGATCTGCGCCTACTTCGGCTCCGGCCATCTGTACGCCTCGCTGGCGCGACTGGGGCCGCTGCTGTGAGCCACCATTCGCATCACGAATCCGCCACCACTGCGCGCGAACTGCCCGGGCCGTTGCCGCCCGGCGAACGGATTCTGTGGCAGGACGCGCCGGTCTGGACTTCACTCTTCCGCAGCGCATTTCACGGCCGCACGCTGGCGATCTATTTCGGCGTACTGCTGCTCTCGCGCGGCGCCACCGTGCTCAGCCAAGGCGGCGGCGCCATCAAGGCGCTGCTGGCGATGCTGTGGCTTACGCCGCTGGCGCTGACCGCGCTGGGCGTGCTGGCGCTGATCGCCTGGCTCACCGCGCGGCAGAGCTACTACACCATCACCGACAAGCGAGTGGTGATGCGCATCGGCATCGTGCTGGAAATCACCTTCAATTTTCCCTTCCGCGTAATCGAATCGGCAGGACTACGATTGAACGCGGATGGCAGCGGCGACCTGCCGCTGACGCTCGCCAGCGGCGATCACATCGCCTATCTGCACTTGTGGCCGCATGCACGTCCCTGGCATTTCAAGCAGACGCAGCCGATGCTGCGCGCGATTCCGAATGCCAGCGCGGTGGCTGATCTGCTGTCGCGTGCGCTGGTTGAATCTTCCGGCGGAACGGCGCATGCGGCAGCAGCGACTCAACCAGTACGCAATCGTGAACCCTCGCTCGAAACCGCGCGTGAGCCGGCAACCCAAGGCGGCGCTGTGGCGATGGCGCGCTGACATCAAGACCCAGCGCAGCCAAGCCGCGGAACACTCAAGTCGCCCAGTAGATGTTGATACCCACGCCAATCCCGATGTGGATTAACCCATGAGCCATCCGATGAATTCTCAAGCCAGCGATCAAGCTTCAAGCGAAGCCGCGTTCCCGCGTTTGCCCTTGATCACCGCTGCGGCCCTGGTCGTATTCGCGGTGACAATCGTGGCGATCGCGCAGATCAACAAACTCGGTGCGGCACGACCAGCCGATCCCGGCGCCAGCATCGTTGCCGAGCGCGACCTGCGTTTCGAGGATCAGGCCGACGGCGGTATCGCAATCATCGATACCCGCAGCGGTAGCCTCATCGATACCGTCGCCCCCGGTACCAACGGCTTTCTGCGCGGCGCCTTGCGCGGCATGGCGCGCGAGCGTAAACGAGAAGACTTCGATCGCAGCACTCCGTTTCAACTGAGCCAGACCCAGGCCGGGCATCTGGTGCTGAAAGACCCGACCACCGGCCGCTTCATTGATCTCGGCTCGTTCGGCCCGACCAACGCCGCGGTCTTCGCTAATCTGTTGACGGCCCGCCCCGGCGTCGCGAGCAATCGCGCAGCCTCAGCGAACCCGTCCTGATCTCGCCGTTATCTCCTGCCTGATGTCCTTTCCCATCTGCTGCCCGATCTGCTGATTGATTCCCGGAAAAGCCCATGAACGCTGCCAGTCCCGCTGCCGCACCTTCCACGTTCACCGAAATCGCACCGAACGAATCTACCCGCCGCGCGCAGGAAGATACGCTGCTGACGCCGCGTTTTTACACCACCGATTTCGCCGCGATGAATCGCATCGACGTCAGCCCCATGCGCCAGCAATGGAATACGCTGATCGACGAGTTCAAGGCCGACGTCAATCGCGTGCATTTCCAGCGGCCGGTGGATTTGATGGCGGACTACTCCAATCTGCCGGAAGGCCTTTATAAGGAGTTCACCGAATTCCTCATTAGTTCGGTCACCGCCGAATATTCCGGCTGCGTGCTGTATGCGGATATCAAGCGTAAGGTCACCAACCCGGACATGCGCGAACTGTTCGGCTACATGAGCCGCGACGAAGCGCGCCATGCCGGCTTCATCAACCAATGGCTGAAGGATTTCGGCATCGCGGTGGATCTCGGCTTCCTCACGCGCGCGAAGAAGTACAAGCACTTCAGCCCCAAATTCATCTTCTACGCGACCTATCTTTCCGAGAAAATCGGCTACGCGCGCTACATCACCATCTTTCGCCAGATCGAGCGTCATCCGGAGCTGCGCTTCCATCCGATCTTCCAGTGGTTCGATCGCTGGTGCAACGACGAATTCCGCCACGGCGAAGCCTTCGCACTGCTGATGCGCGCCAACCCGAAGCTGCTCACCGGCTTCAACCGCCTGTGGATTCGCTTCTTCGTACTCGCCGTATTCGCCACCATGTATGTGCGCGATCACGCCCGGCCGGAACTGCACAGCGCGCTCGGCATCGATCCCACCGAATACGACTTCACCGTGTTCCGCATCACCTCCGAAATCTCGCGCCAGGTCTTTCCGTTAACGGTGAACCTCGACGATCCGCGTTTCCACGCCTGCCTCGATCGACTGCTGCAAATCACCCGCGCCACCGAAGCCGCCAAAGCGCAGGGCGGCATCCTCGGCGGCATCAAGCGCGTCGGCCTCGCCCTCCGCGCAGTCGGCACTTTCGTACGGCTTTATCTGCTGCCCACGCAAACGCACACGCTGCCGGAAGACGTGCGCCTCGCACCGGTCTGGTAATCCGGAATTCCCGTGCAATACGTTCGGCCGATTCTGTTCACGCTATTCACTTGGTGGTTCAGCACCGGCGTCATTCTGTATCTCGATGGCCTGCCGCGCCGTACTTTTCGCTGGAGCATGCTCGGCGCAACCCTGCTGATGGCGTGGACGCTCAGCGCGCTTGCGGATGTCGCGCAGCAAACCAGCATCGCCGCCGTGTACGAATCCTTCGCCGCCGGCATCGTCTGCTGGGGCTGGGTGGAAATGAGCTTCCTGATGGGCTTCATCACCGGCCCGCGCCGCACACCCTGCCCCGCGAATCGCAGCGGCTGGCAGCGCGCCGGCTTCGCACTCGAAGCGATTCTGTATCACGAGTTCGCGCTGATCGCCGTCGCCGCGATGATCGTCTGGCAAACCTGGGCCGCACCCAATCAACTCGCCCGCGATACCTTCCTCACACTCTGGGCGCTGCGCCTCAGCGCCAAGCTCAACGTCTTCCTCGGCGTGCGCAATCTCGGTGAAGAATTCCTGCCCGAACACCTGCGCTACCTGCAAACCTATCTGCAACGCAAAGCGATGAACCTGTTGTTCCCCGTCTCCGTCACCGCAGCCACCCTCGCCGCCGCACTGCTCTGGCAGAAAACCTTCGCCGCCGACACTGCCTTCCACGCCGCCCAACTCAGCTTCCTCGCCACCCTGCTCACACTCGGACTGCTCGAACACTGGCTGCTGATCCTACCGATGCCGACCGCCGCGCTGTGGAGCTGGAGCATGAGTTCACGCCACGGCACCCAACTGCCCGCGAGCGCTGGGCGGTACGTCGACTATCACCATTAAAAGTACAAATAACGATCCGTGTACTATCGGCCGAATTAAAGGCCAAGTTTCAGGCGTTCAATTAGAGGTAATCATACAAATCAAACCCTCTGTCAATCTCTCTGGTATTGCCTCTCGGTTGATGATGTGTCACACGTGTCATTTTCCTCGCACTCTCGTCCGATGACACATGTGACGCTTACCTTGACTCGCTGCACTTAAAGCGGATCGATCGCGTCGTGGCGCTGTTTGGCGTTTGCGCCGCCGCTGGCAGCCTGATGCCGCCGGGAAGACTCTGCGTAGCCTCGCGCGAAGCGCAGGCAGCAAGCGCGAACGCCAACAACAACCCAGTCACTAACCTCAAGCCCGACATCACTCCCCCTAAAGTTGTCGATGAAATAATCCCTTCATCGAAATATACCGAGGGTGAATTCGCGATGGAACAGAGCGCTATGCATTCCGAGTTCTACTCAAAGCGGACGAACCCTCGATCGGCCAGGCACAGGTTGTCTGGCGTAATTTTTGCCCTCTCCAGATGAATCGCGCGATCACTCCGAATGCGCGATCGGAATTTTCTCCGAGCCCATTGGCTGTGAGTGAAATGTTAAGGAATTGGAACGATAAATGGTTCCGATTTCCACACGACGAAGCCCAAAGCCCATCGAGTTCGCTCGTGCTTTACGATCTCGCCACAACGCTTGTCGATCCCGAGCTTTTGGGGCTCGGCACTCCGTTTTCTCCCATTCAATTCATCCCGTTTCCGCATGTCACTTTACGCTCGTGTTTTGCTTCTCATGCTGGTTTTTCCAGCGATCGTCCAGGCCAATGATCTGCTGCGTATCTACAATCTGGCGGTGCAAAATGATCCGGTGATCGTCGCCGCGAAATATGCGCGCGACGCCGCGATCGAAGTGGAACCGAAAGCGCGTGCGCTGCTGTTCCCGCAGGTCAGCGGCAGTTATAACGAAGTGCTGAACGACACCCGGATCGACGTGACGTATACCGATCCGACCAGCGGCCAGGTGGTGCCTTTCAACCGCAAGGATACCGGTGCGGACAGCACGCTCAGCGTCACCTTGACCCAGCCGCTGTTCAATCTGCAAAGCTGGTTCGAGTTGAAGCAGGCCAGCGAACAGGCAGCGCTGGCCGAACTCAATTTCCGTGCGAGCGAGCAATCGCTGATGCTGAGAGTCACCGAAGCCTATTTCGGAATTCTCGGCGCACGAGACCGCCTGCGTTCCGCGAAAGCGGAACAAGATGCGCTGAGGCAGCAGCTCGATCTCGCCAATCAGCAGCTCGAAGTGGGCTTGTCCAGCATTACGGATACGCAGGATGTGGAAGCGCGCTACGACCTCAGTGTGGCCAACGAACTGGTTGCGGAACAGGCCTTGACAGCAGCACGCTTGGCACTCGAGCAGATCATTCAAGCGCCGGCAGACCCGCAAAACGACGCGGTTCAAGTAGTACCGGTGCTGGATCAGGATGCAACCGTATCGCCGCTTGCCGGTCTGCGTGAGGATTTCATCCTGCCGCAACCGCAGCCTGCGGGCGCTGAGCCGTGGAGCCGTTTTGCCCAGCAAAGCAATCTCGATCTGCTGGCTTCAGAACTCAATTTCGATATCGCCGCGCATGGCGTGAAAGCAAGCTGGGCGCGTTATTTTCCGACCGTCGCCGCAACCGGTTCCTACTCCAACAGCCGCACCGGCGGCGGCACGTTTCCGACCACGATCAATGGTCCTTCAGTCGCGTTGGGCGTGACCGTGCCGATCTTCGCCGGCGGCGCTACGGAATCTGACTTGCGCCGCACCATCGCCATCCGCGAACAACGCCGCGCCGAGCTGGATGGCGCGCGGCGTCAGGCCGAGCGTGATACGCAGAGCGCTTATCAAGGCGTGGTCAACGGCGCATCGCGCGTGCTGGCGCTGAAGCGCGCGGTAACGTCGAGTAAAACTGCGCTGGAGGCCAATCAAACCGGGCTTTCAATCGGCACGCGCTCGACCGTCGATGTACTCAATGCGCAGCAGCAAAGCTATACCGCGCAACGCGATTATCAGCAGTCGCGCTACGACTATCTGCTGGCGATACTGCGTCTCAAGGCGGCGGCCGGCCGGCTGACGCTGGGCGATTTCGCCGAGATTGACGGCTTGCTCGCGGCGAAGTAAATCAACCAATGAATCGGCCAAGCAAGCCAGCCAGATAAACCGATCCAAAATCGAATAGCGCTGGCCACGATTCAGCTCGCCAGATGCGATTTCAGGAATTCAGTCAGCGCATCGAAGCGTCCGTTGCTGGCCAGCACCCGCGGCAGATTCACCGTCAGTTCGACATCGTTGCCGACACACACCAGCACCGCGAAAACGCTGCCGGCCAGCGGATGAATAAACATCCGGCGCGGCGTGAAACCGCTGCAGGAAAACACCGCGGCATCCCATCGGCCGAGATTGGAAATCACCGCGGTTTCGAGGGCTTTCTTGGTGCGGTAATTTTTTTCCGTGCGTGAAAACAGACGATCGCACCATTCAAACGGCAGCTGTTTGAAGAGATCGAGAATGCGCGGATAAACCGCTTCCATTTGCTGCGCCAGCATCGCACGCAGGCGCTCATTGAACTGCTCGGCGCCATCGCCGCGCTGCATCGGCACCATCAGCATATTGCTGAAATTGGCCGTCGAGATCATGCCCGGCACATGCCGGCGCAGATTCACCGGCACACCGATCAACACCGGCAGTTCGCTGCTGCGATGCGCGAATTCGGTCATCGCCGCAGCCAGCCTTGCGAGCAGATTCTTGCCCGGCGCACCGAGCGAAATGCGACGCCATTCGTCGCCGCGCTCCTCGCCCGCCGGCGCACCCGTGAGCCACTGCGTTTTGATATGCCGCGAGGTGGAATGTTTTGCGCCGACGCTCAACATCAGATCGACATCGCTGAAATGCGCGTTGCTGCCGAGCAGCGGCTCGCCGCGTAGCGCGCGAAATATCTCTTCGAGAAAATGCATCATGCCGATACCATCGATCACCGCGTGATGACTACGCAGCAGCAGCAGCGTCGAGCCATCGATCAAGCGCGCGACCACCAGCTCCAGCGTCGGCCCGTGCTCCAGCGAAAGCGGCGTCGCGTGGACGAATTCAGCGCCGCGATCGGAACGCATATCCCAGTCGAGATTCTCGACCAGCCTCAGCGGTGCTCGCACACCATCGCTTTC
>CAJCJH010000096.1 GCA_903970615.1 Rhodospirillales bacterium | reverse complement strand
CCCATATTAAGGCGGAGAGACCAGCGATAAATCTCCAAGCATTTCTTAGCCAGTTCAACATGCGTTTGATGCTAACAAATCTCCGCCATCAATATAAGCGCGATCCCGTGTAGGGTGGGACATTATCCCGCCGATCGCCTGCGATGAATAATCAACAATGGGTTCAACCTGAGTACTAACCAAGCCTTGCTGAACTTTTCCTCGACTGGCGGGACGATGCGCCGCCCTACATCGTCCTGCGGCCGCTCGAATACCGGATAGACCAAGGGTGGTTTGCATGCACGTCGAGGTCGGTTTGCCCTCACATCGCCAGCGATGTGAGGGCAAACCTCGAAACGAAGATGTCCGTCTGAAACGGCGCTAAGCCAAACCCGCACGCCGTGCCGCAGTCTGCGCGAGCATCGCCCAATCCTTGTCGGTGCCGTCGTGGGCGAGTGCGTCGAGCAGGGAATCGCGCACCAGTGCGGCGAGCGGCATAGGCACGCGCGCGGTGCCGGCGGCGGTGAGTGCGAGTTCCACATCCTTCAAACCCAGCTGCATCTTGAAGCCGGCGGGTTCGTAGCGCTGCTCGGCGATCAGCTTGCCGTAGTTGATGAAGGCGGGCGCGGCGAACAGGGTCTGCGTCATCACCTCGAGAAAATCCGCAGCAGCAATGCCGTGTGCGCGGGTGAAGGCGGTGGCTTCGGCCATCATCTCGATGCTGCTGGCGAGCATGAAATTGCCGGCGATCTTGATGACATTGGCACGCTCGGGGGCGTCGCCCGCGGGCCAGATTTTCTTGCCCATCGCTTGCAGCAAGGGCAGCACTTGTTCGATTGCACCTGCGGCACCGGCGGCGACGATATTCAACTGCGCGGCGGCGGCCATGTCGGAGCGGCCGAACACGGGCGCGGCGACATAGCCCGCGCCTTTGCCCGCAACTTCGGCGGCCAGCGCTTGCGCATACGCCACCGACACCGTGGCCAGATTCACCAGCACTGTTGGCCCCGCAAGCGCGGCGAGCACGCCGCCGGCTTCGAGCACTTGGCGTAGCGCGGTATCGTCGGCCAGCATGACGAAGACGGCATCGGCATGGCCGGATTCCGCTTTCCCGCAGACTTCGGCGGCAGTCGCGGCCAGCCTCGCGCCTTGTGCGACCAGCGGCTCCGCACGCTGCGGCGAGCGATTCCAGACGGTCAATTCATGGCCGGCCTTGAGCAGATTGAGCGCCATCGGCAAACCCATTTCGCCGAGTCCGATGAATCCGATTTTCATGCTGCGGGATTTCCTGTGGTGGTTCTATTTTCGTTCGCGGCCGAGACGATCGAGACGATCGTTTGCATATGCGGCGAGGCCCAACAGCGCGGGCTGTGGATGCTGCATCAGCCAGGTGGGGATGGCGCTGACGTAATCACGCTGCGCAGCCTGCGCTTCAAATGCGGTGCGAAACGCGGCGCGATCGAAGCCGGCTCCCCAGGCTGGAATGATACCCCCGCCAATGAACACACCACCGCGCGCACCGGCGATCAAGGCCACACTGCCGGCGAAATGGCCGAGCCAGCGCGTGAAGATTTTCACCGCCCACGCGCAGGCGGGGTCCGTGCCGGCCAGGCCGCGTTCGGCGATCGCGGCCGGGCTGGAATTTTCATCCGGCACCACGCCCTGCTCGCGCGCGCAGGCGCTGTAAAGCCGCTTCAAACCGGGTCCGCTGAGAATGTCTTCGGCCGAGAGTTGGCTGCGTTCGCCGGCCAGCAGCGGCCACAGCTTCAGCGTCTCTGCATCGAACGGCGCCAGCGCGGAATGACCGCCTTCGCCGGGCAGTACCAAAGCCTTGCCCGCTTGCGGCACGCGAATCGCAACGCCCAGGCCGGTGCCGGGACCGAGCACGACCTGCGCGGCATCGGGCGCGGCGTGGCCGGCACCGATCGCCAGCAAATCCTCGGGACCAAGCGCACCCAGCGCGTAAGCCACCGCGGCAAAATCGTTGATCAGATCAGCGCGATCCAGACCGCAGGCTTGTGCCAGCGCAGAGGCGCGCACATCAGACTGGCGATTGGTGAAATGCACCACCGCATCATCGTCTTCCATTTCCAGCGGACCGGCTGCGCAGGCCGCACAGGCGGCAAGCGAGGGGCTACCGATGCCGAGGTAAAAATCGGCCAGCCATTGCGCGGGCGTTTGGGTTTGCGCCAAGCCTTCGGCGCGGATGTCGCTCAAACGAATACCGGTTTCGCTGACCTGCGCGAGTGCCGCACGCGCATGGGTGCCACCGAAATCCGCCACCAGAATCTGCGCCGGCATCATCGGGTTCAAGCCTCGGCGAGTGCTTGCAGATAGCTGCGGCGCCAGTCGGTGACGTCGTGCGCGATCAAATCCTGCATCAGTTCGGCATGGCGGTTGCGGCGTTCGTCCAGCGGCATGTAGCGCGCGGTTTGCAGGGCTTCGGCGACTTCAACCGTGTCGTAAGGATTGATGATGAGCGCGGCTTTCATCTGCCAAGCGCTGCCAGCGAAACGCGACAGCACGAGTACGCCCGGATCGGCTGGGTCTTGCGCAGCGACATATTCCTTCGCCACCAGATTCATGCCGTCGCGCAGCGGCGTGACCAGACCGATTTTGCTGGCGCGATACAACCCCGCAAGCGCGCGCCGCGAGACCGTGCGATTGAGGTAATGCAGCGGCGTCCAGTCCACTTCGCCATATTGGCCGTTGATGCGCGAAGCCGCGCCTTCGAGCCGGCTGCGAATTTCGGAATATTCGGCCACGCCTTCGCGCGACAGCGGCGCCACTTGCAGAAATTCCACACGCCCGCGCGCATCCGGATAGTCCGCCAGCAACCGCTCGAACGCGGCGAAGCGTTCCGGAATGCCCTTGGTGTAATCGAGCCGATCGACGCCGATGATCTGCGTGCGGCCGCGCAATGCGGTGCTGGCGCGCTGCCACTGCCTTTGACCATCTTCGCTGTAGACGAAATCAGCGAAGGCTTTTGCATCGATGCCGATCGGAAACGCGCGCACCATTGCCTTGCGCCCGAACGCGCGCAGGTGAGTGCCGTCGAATTCCGCACCGAGTTCGTTGACCATGTAATCGACAAAGCGCTCGACATCGCGCTGCGTATGGAAGCCGAGAAGATCGTACGCCATGAACGACTGCGCCAGCCGCGCGTGATGCGGCAAGGCCAGCACCACTTCGCGCGAGGGAAATGGAATATGCAGGAAAAATCCGATCTTGTGATGCGCACCCATTTCACGCAAGGTCTCGGCAAACGGAATCAGATGATAGTCATGCACCCACAGCACATCGTCGTCACGCAGTAACGGCTGCAACGCCTGAGCGAATCGCACGTTGACGCGCTGATAGCCTTCGTAAAAACGGCGGTCGTAAGCGGTCAGATCAATGCGGTAATGGAACAAGGGCCACAGGCACTGATTGGCGAAGCCATTGTAGTAATCGTGATGTTCGGCAGCGGTGAGATCGAGCGTTGCGGTGGTGATACCGCGGAAGTGATCCTGCTGTACGCCGCCCGCACCTTGGCCCTGCTCGGCGATGCGGCCGCTCCAGCCAAACCAGAGCCCGCCGGCTTCGCGCAGCGCATCCACCAGCGCCACCGCAAGGCCGCCGGCACGCGCCGCGCCGCGCACCGGCCCGACCCGATTGGAAACGACGACCAGCCTAGCGGCCATCAGCGTCGTGTCCGGCGTTCAAGCTGCGCAACGCCAGCGGCCTTCGCAAGCTGAGCGCGTAACTATGCGTTCCGGTAATCGGCTTCCACTGCAGATTCAAAATATTCCTCCTGATTTTTTTAGTGATGAATGATCAAGCGCATCGCGCCGACGACTTCTATCCAAAACTTTTTGCTTGGCCAGATTTTGCTCAGGGCATTGAATAACGGAATGGATCGCCTGCATTGATCTCTCAAATGGATCGCACGCCAGATCAACGTGCATCACTTCCGACCCGCCAGCCCGCACAGCCACTTGGATACCGCCGCAGGATCGTGCAGGCGTTCACGCGCAATACTGCTGCCCTGCCCGACCTTGATGCCGATGCCGCCGAGCGCCTGCGCCGCCGCCATGCCGTCTTCATCGGTCACATCGTCGCCGATAAAAACCGGCTGGCGACCCGCAAATGCTGGCATCTGCATCAGACGGCGCAGCGCGCTGCCCTTGTCGATACCGCGCGGCCGTGCTTCAAACACGAATTTTCCGGCGACGATTTCCACCGGGAAACTTTCGACCGCCGCGCGTAGGGCGCGTTCCGCCTCATCCGCGCGATGCGGCTGCTGGCGGTAATGCACCGCAATCGCAAGGACTTTGTCTTCCACCAGAATGGCGCTGGAATCGGCTGCGCCATCGCCGCCAAAATACCGCCGCAGGGCATCCGCCGCCGGGCGTAGATCGAGCGCTATGGCCGCGGAAATTCCAGCACCAGCGGCGTCGCGCAACTCGACACCATGCAGCCCCGCGCCGGGTAATTGCAGCGGCTGCAATAGCGCATCGATTGCTGCGAGTGGACGACCGCTGACAATCGCCAATGCACCGTGCAGCTGCTGGAATAAATCACCGAGCAGCTGGCGTAGATCATTCGTCACGATCACCTGCTCGGGACGCTCGGCCAGTTCCACCAGCGTGCCGTCGAAATCGAGAAACAGCGCGATCGAATTCGGCGACTCTGGAACCGCGGCCTGGGTTAAATTCATGCGGATCATTTACCTGCTATTTTTTCCGCTGATTTCCAATGATTTCTGCTGATTCATGCGGCTGGCTTGGGTGATCGACATCAACGGCGAGGAGCCATCGTTGAAGAAGGACAGCGCAGGCACGAGCAAGTTTAGTCTCGCCTTAGGGCTGGTCATCGTGATCGCCTTGATCATCGGAATCCTGCGCTGGATTGGGTCTGCGGGCATGCAAAAAGAGGTTGCGCAGCCCTTGCCTCAATCATCCGCGCAAATCAGGCCGGCAAGCCCGCTGCAGCCAGCGCCCGTTGCGGCAATTTCAGCGCCGCCCGCGGCTAGCGATAACCGCGCCGACGTTGGCAAGATTCCCGATTCGCGGCTGGCGATTGCGCGCGCCATTGCGAACAGCAGCGATCTGCTGATTTTATTGCAGCAAGCCTTGCCGGAAGCGCGCCGCGGCAACGCGGCAGCGCAGTATTTCGCCGGCGAAATCTTGCAGGCTTGCGGCGACGATCCGCCTTCGAGCACGCTGGAGGATGCACGCGATAAAACCCTGCGTTTACTGCAATCCAGATCAATTTCGCCAACGACCCGCAGCGGCACACAGCATGGCGCGAGCGTTTGTGCAGCACTCTGGCAGACGCCGCGCGAGGACATCGGCTACGGCGGCGATTGGCTGATGAAAGCCGCGCGCAGCGGCTTGCCGCTGGCGATGCTGGAACAAACCTTATCGATCGATCCGGCAATTCCGCAGGATCAACGCGCCGCCTTTCTGCAAAGCGCGATCGACAGCCGCGATGCAGAAGTCATGCAGTCGCTCGCGGCCAATGCTTTTTCAGGCGCCGACTCTGGCGCGACCGGCACCGCAGCTGCTGCATTGGTGGCCTGCGAGCTCGGTGCGGACTGCGGACCGCAATCGGATCAGGCGCTGGCCTTGCGCGGTTCCAACCCAATATTTTCCGAAGAATCTTCAGCCTCAACGGAAAATGCTTCCGTGCAGGATTTAATTGACCAGCAATTCAGCACGGCGGAACGCGATCACATCCGGCAACTGGCGGATGACTTCGTTGCGCGTGCGAACAATCACCAACTCGAGGCGAAGCTGACGGCCGATGAAAACGAGCGCTTTCAGTTGAGCGTCGACGCGCCGACAACGCAGTAATCGCGGCTTTAAGCTCGCGCGGCCAATTTGGTCTGGCGCAGCGGCGTCACTGTCGGCCGTTCGTTGAGGTGATCCAGTTCGACCCAGCGGATCACCGACAGCTTGCCGTTGAAATCTTCCGCCAGCGCGCTGCAGCTTTCGACCCAGTCGCCACAGTTGTGATACGTCACGCCATGCAGATTGCGGATTTCGGCGTGATGGATGTGGCCGCAGATCACGCCATCGAGATCGCGCCGTTTGCACTCGCGCGCCACCGCGTCCTCGAAGCTGGAGATCACATTCACGGCCGTTTTCACCCGGCTTTTCGCAAACGCCGAAAGCGACCAGTAGCGCATACCGGCCAGTCGGCGCGCGCGGTTGAACCACAGATTGGCGTTCATCGTAGCTTGATAAGCGAAGTCGCCAGCCAGCGCGATCCACTTGTGGTAGCGCGTGATCACATCGAAATAATCGCCGTGCAGCACCAGTAAACGGCGGCCGTCGGCGGTTTCGTGAATCATCTCGTTGCGCAGCTGGATGTTGCCGATTTCGAGCCGGTAGTCGACGAATTTGCGCAGGAACTCATCGTGATTGCCGGTGATGTAAAACACTTTCGTGCCGCGCTTGGCCTTGGTCAGAATCTTGCGGATGACGTTGGTGTGTTCCTGCGGCCAGAACCAGGTGCTGCGCAGCTTCCAGCCATCGATGATGTCGCCTACCAGATACAGCGTTTCGCATTCGCTCTGCTTGAGAAAATCCACCAGATGCTCGGCCTTGCAGCCGGCGGTGCCGAGATGCACGTCGGAAATCCAGATCGTGCGATAACGGTGGGTGAGTTTTTCAGCGCGCCGTTCGGGCTTTCTTTTCGCGGACATCGTTCGCGTTCCTTGATTCTGGCAAGTTTCCAGTCTGCGCCGGCTTTGTGACAATCCGGAGAAATCCTTAATATTGGCGATGATGCGGGGGGTTTATTGATGCCGACATTGAATTGAATCATCGCGTCCCCACCATCGACTCAGTAAATTTCGGGACATTTGCCGCGCATTTTTAGTCGGATTCAATGTCCATCTTTCCCTGCACCTGCACAGCCACCGCAGGCTTCAACTGCCATTCACGGAACCGCGATGAAACCCGATATCGATCAAGTCAATCTGCAACTCGGCACGCAGCCGCAGGCGCTGATCGAATGGGCGTGCGGACTCGGCGGCAAGATGCTGGTGACCAGCAATTTCGGGCCGTTTTCCGCGGTGCTGCTGCACATGCTGACGCGCGTTGAACCAGACATGCCGGTGGTGTGGATGGATTCCGGTTACGGCACCGACGCGACTTACCAGTTTGCCGATGCGCTGACGCGGAAATTGAAGCTCGATCTGCACGTTTATGTGCCGAGGCGGACCCGCGCGATGCGCGACGCCCTGAACGATGGCGTGCCCACGCCAGATGATCCGCGCCATGCCGAATTCACTCGCGAAGTGAAGCTGGAACCGTTCGAACGTGCGATGCGGGAATTGCAGCCGCAGATCTGGTTTACCGCGATCCGCAAAGAGCAGACGGCGTTCCGCAGCGGCTTGCAACCGGTCACCATCGTCAGCCCCGGAATGTTGAAAGTCGCGCCGGTATTCCACTGGTCGTCGAAGCAGATGAATGACTATCTGAAGCAACATGGGCTGCCGAATAATTTTGATTATTTCGACCCAACCAAGGTCGAAGAAAAACGCGAGTGCGGCTTGCATACGGCGGCTTGATCGGCGTTATCAGCGGCATCGTCGATCAGAAATCCCTGCGTCTTCAAAAGGCGCGGTCCACGTCCGCTCGGTAAGGTGATGCCGGGCGCTGGCAAATCGCGCGGGCAAGGCAGAAACTGCTGACGGCATGTCGCGGACAATGCCTCTGCGCGCTATTCACATGCTGGCGACGTATGCTGATCCCAGGGAATCTTCGATAATTCTTCAAATGGACGATAAATCCGCGCTGCTGCATCAGTTGCGTATCGACCGCAGTGCCGAAACGAGCGGCGGCGGCAGCGGCGGCTGGCTCAAAGGCTTGATCTCGGGGTTGATCCTGGTGCTGCTGCTCGGCGCCGGAATCTGGTTCTGGCTGCGACCGGGCGGTGTGCCGGTGCGCGTCGTCAGCGCGCAGGCTATCAGCGCGAGCTCCGGCAGTTCGAGTTCCTTGCTGGATGCTTCCGGTTATGTGGTGGCGCGGCGCGAAGCCACAGTCTCGGCGAAAATCACCGGCAAGGTGGTGGAGCTGTTTATCGAGGAAGGCAGCCATGTCAACGCCGGCCAGATCGTCGCCAAGCTGGACGATACGAACACGCGCGCGGAGTTGAATCAGGCGCAGGCACAACTGGAATCGAATCGTGCGTCGCTGGCGCAAGTGAAGGTGAATCTGGCAAATGCCGAGCGCGATCTGAAGCGCAAGCAAGGTCTGGTTGCCGAGAGCCTCATCAGCGTTGCCGACCTCGATACCGCGCAGACAACACTCGATAGCGACAAAGCACAATTGGTGACGGCGGAACGCAATGTCGATACCGGGCGGGCGATGGTGGAAGTGGCACAGCGCAATGAAGACGACACCATCGTGCGCGCGCCATTCTCCGGCGTAATTACGGTGAAGGCCGCGCAGCCGGGCGAAATCGTTTCGCCATTCACGGCGGGCGGCGGTTTTACACGCACCGGCATCGGCACGGTGGTAGACATGGATTCGCTTGAAGTGGAAGTCGATGTGAACGAGAACTTCATCAATCGCGTGCATGCCGATCAACTCGCGCGCGTACGGCTGAATGCGTACCCCGATTTTGAAATTCCGGCTTATGTAATCGCGGTGATCCCAACCGCAGACCGCGCCAAGGGGACCGTAAAAGTGCGCATCGGCTTCAAGCAGAAAGATCCACGGATTCTGCCGGAGATGGGCGCGCGCGTTTCGTTTCTGGGCGATGAAACAAGCACCGGCACAGCGGCCACAAAAGCGGGTGTCAGCGTACCAGTCGAGGCCGTACAGATGGACACACAGGCAGGCGCCGATACCGGCGTGGTGTTTTTAGTTCACGGCGATAAGGTCGAGCGCCGCGCGGTGAAGCTGGGCGTGGCGAGCGCGGGCAATCAGATCATATTGTCGGGCGTGACTGCGGGCGATCGGCTGGCCGTGGGCGATCTCTCCAAACTGAGTGATGGTGTTGCGATTCGAGTGGAAAGATAAGGGATAAATCAATACTGCTGCGGAGAAAATCCACAGCCGGATAAGGAGTCGAAATATGAATCAAGCGATCGTATCTCTTCACAATGTAGTCAAGAGTTACCAGCGCGGCAAACAGACCGTGGAAGTGCTGCATGGTCTCGACTTGCAGATTGCCACCGGAGAATTCATCGCGCTGATGGGGCCATCCGGTTCGGGCAAAACCACCTTGTTGAATCTGATCGGCGGACTCGATCGCGCCAGCAGCGGCGAAGTCACGGTGGCCGGGGTTCGGATCGATCAGCTTTCCAGTGGCGCACTGGCGAAGTGGCGTGCACGGCATATCGGCTTCGTATTCCAGTTCTACAACCTGATGCCGATGCTCAGCGCGGAGCGCAATGTCGAACTGCCCTTGCTGCTGACGTCGCTCAACAGCGCGCAGCGCAAGAAGAATGTGGCGGCAGCGCTGGCAGTGGTCGGGCTTGCCGATCGCGCGCGCCATAAACCTTCGGAACTTTCCGGCGGTCAGGCGCAGCGCGTTGCGATTGCACGCGCGCTGGTGGCCGATCCCACGCTGTTGGTATGCGATGAACCGACCGGCGATCTCGATCGTAAAACCGCCGACGAAATTCTCTCGTTGCTGCAAACACTGAACCGCGAACATGGCAAATCTATTGTGATGGTCACGCACGATCCGAAAGCCGCGGACTTCGCCAGCCGGCAATTGCATGTCGACAAAGGCGTGCTGGTGCAGGCGGAGATCGCGTGAGCATTACAATTAATAAAGGCGTTACGCAGGCGATAAGGAGGTGTCGGTAATGAAATACTTCCCGCTGATCTGGGCCGCACTCTGGCGTAAAAAGCTGCGCACGATTTTCACGCTGCTGTCGATCGTCATCGCGTTTCTGCTGTTCGGGATGCTGCAGGGCGTTAACGCCGCGTTTCAAAAAGGTGTAGTTGATGCCAACGTCAACCGGCTCATCGTCACCAGCCGGATTTCGCTCACCGAAGCACTGCCGCTCTCGCAGATGCAGCAGTTGGAAGCGATCAAAGGAATTTCCGGCGTTGCGCAGGCAACCTGGTTTGGCGCGTATTACCAGGACCCAAAAAACTTCATCTTTGCAGTGCCGGTGGATATCGACCGCTATCTGAAAGTCGAGCCGGAAATCCAGGTTGCTCCGGATCAGGTCGAAGCCTTGCGGCATACCCGCGACGGCGTGCTGGTGGGTCTGGTGGCGGCGAAAAAATATGGCTGGAAAATCGGCGATCGCATTCCGCTGCATTCAACCATCTGGACACGTAAATCGGATGGACAATCCGACTGGGATTTCCAGGTCGTCGGCTTCTACGATTTCGCCGGCGACGCCAGCCAGACCGATGGAGCGCTGTTCAACTTCGACTATTTCGACGAAGCCCGCGCATTCCGCCGCGGCACGGTCGGCTGGTGGATCGTCGGCTTGAGCGATCCCAATCAATCGGCCGAAATCGCCAGGACCATCGACACGCTGTTCGCCAATTCCAGCGATGAAACCAAAACCCAGAGCGAGAAGGAATTCGCGCAGTCTTTCCTGAAGCAGTACGGCGATATCAACTTCATCGTCAAGGCGATTCTGTTCGCGGTGTTCTTCACGCTGCTGTTTCTCACCGGTAATACGATGATGCAATCGGTGCGCGAGCGCGTGCCGGAACTGGCGGTGCTGAAGACGCTCGGCTATTCGGATGGCACGGTGCTGACGCTGGTGCTGGTGGAGTCGCTGCTGTTATGCCTGCTCGCCGCAGCGGTCGGGCTTGGCCTTGCCGATCTGCTGTTCCCGCTGATGAAAAGCGTTGTCGGCGAAGTCGGCTTGCAAGCGAGCGTTTTACTGGGCGGGTTCGGCGTTGCGGTATTGCTGGCGATACTCACCGGCTTGCCGCCCGCCTGGCGCGCGAAACGTCTGGATATTGTCGATGCGCTGGCCGGCCGATAGATCAGCCAGATAGATCGGTGAGATAAAGCAGCGAGATAGATTGGAGATCGCCATGTTGAAACAGACTACCGCCGTCACCGCAATGAATCTCCGTGCGATTCCGCAGCGCATCGGCACTTCATCGGTGATCGTGGTCGGTATTGCAGGCGTAGTCGCGGTGCTGGTGTCGGTGCTGGCGATGGCGACCGGCTTCCATAAAACCGTGGCCAACACCGGCCGCGCCGATCGTGCGATCGTGCTGCGCGGCGGCTCGCAGGCCGAGATCAACAGCAGCATTTCCCGCGACAGCGCGCTGACGATTCTAGATGCGCCGGGCATTAAAAAAGATGCCGCGGGCAAGCCGATCGGCTCGGCC